>NZ_LSZI01000004.1:0-86791 GCF_001647535.1 Acinetobacter sp. SFA
TCCATAAATAGGTGTCCACTTAAATTTTAGTGGACACTATCGCGGTATTAATGAGTTAGAAAAAGTGGGGCTCAGCGGACGCTTACGATGAATGTAGAAAATTATGGAATATTGATTGTAAAGAGTCTAAAATTAAATACTATTTCATCTCATTAATTTCTTGGAGTTTCCCTCATAAATATTGTCTCTAATTAAAGTATTATATTGAAGCCCTAAAAAATTAATAAAAACAGCTTCTAAAATGTTAGGAGCTGTAATCAATTTTTCTGCTAGATTGAAATAAATGGGCTTATAAAATTTACTTATATGCTTAAGGTTAACAGTTCAAGTAATATCTCTAATATCTGATTCCCATTATAAAAGCATGATAAATAGACTTCTTGCATTAGTCAAAATTTAAACAGCCGCAAGCTATATTTTATAAGGTTTTAGCTGATTCAAAAATTAGGTAAAAACATACTTTCACAAGAGGCCCATTATTTAATCATGAAACAAGAGCCAGATTCTTGATAATATTGGATATTTCTTCACTGAGTATAATGTCTACATCATTATTGCCATGAACATTTAAAGGCTTTTTCTCTATAGTAAACAGGTCTTTAAGTATTTTTATAGTGAGAGTGTTTTGAGGTGAGTTAGAAAGTCGATATACAGACTCGTCCAACACTGTATTTAATTTTTTGATCTCCTTTTTATCATTAATCTGTTTTATAAAAACAAGATATGCACGGTATAGAATCGCAAGGGCACTCTTATATTTCATAAATTTTTGCATATTCACTTTACCACCTTGTGAGGAAGGCATAATCATATCTTTGCAGGTGATCTTCTTATTTGATAAATCAAAATCAGCATGAGCAACTAAATCTCGAATTTCACGTTGAATATGTGCTTTGTTAAAGTAGGGTAAGTTGGTTTCAATCGCTTTTTTAAGATTTTTAGGGGTTAAATCAGCCTTCTTATTAGCCAAGCTTGAAAAATCATAACCTTTCGAACTATCTGCATATACCAAAGCATTACTGCGTGTCATCATTGTAAGAGCTGACCAGAATTGATAATTTATCTCACCTCTAAGTTCAGCATTAAGGTTGAGAGCTACATAGTTTTTATAAACATAGACAATATCATCAAGATTTTTTAAAAGTTCAGAAGCGACAGCTACCTCAGACTTAACAGGATTGGGATTAAATTCAATACCAATCATGGACGAAATTAAGAAGCCGAACAGACGAGCCATATCTTGGTTTTCAATGATAGACTCATAGCTATATTCTTGAGCAAATGTATCCATAGCAGTTTGGGCTAACACTTCATATAAATTTGAATCCTGTACTGGACTCAGTTTACCTTTGATAGCCACAGAAACATCAGGATGTATGAAGCTTGTGAATAAGCCTGATACAATATTAAATTCAGCATCAGATTTAAGCAGTTCATTCATCATAAGAACACGAATGAAATATTCTGTATTTTTAATATTATTGTTGGTTGGTACTAAGCTAATTACAGCATAGGTGAATCTTGGATCACCCGTTTCCATGTAAGAGACTTTTTTTACTTGGTAAGGATGAGGATAATTTTTAAGTGGTATTAGCTTAAATTTAGGCTCTAACATAGTGATATCAGGACGTCTCAGAGTTTTGTATTGTGTGAGGGGTGGGTGGTATCTTTTTGATTATGCGTCCATTAGCTATACTTATGCAATATTTATACACTGGTTTACGTCAAGTTTTTTACTTTAGTTTTTTAGATCTCAATAATAGGTGATTTCTGAAATTTTTAGACTTTATGAATCAAGTGCGTTGAAAATCTTTATTATTTAAATGGAGTCGAGTGAGTTAAGTGGAATATTCTGCGCTTAACCTGTATAAATAATCTATTATGAAATATCGAGCATTACGATCATCCATATTATATAGTTATAGTGGCGTGTGAGCGGTAAAAAGGATTTTGACTTACTAATAAGTGAAACAAAAAGATACAATTAAAACTATAAATTTTCTTGTATCACAACTTGTATCACTGAAAAATTTCACTGCAATAAGTAGTTGAAAATAAAAATATTATAATGGTAATTGGTAGTGGATATACCTACCAAGATTCTAAACATTAAGTTATAAGGGTTTTAAGCAAAAACAGTAGCTTAAAGCCATTTTTTATATTTCATAGTCACTAATTCTTCCTAGCACGCCCACGCTTAGCCACTGGCTTAGCAGTCAAAATCAAATTTGCCTGCTCTGGGTCGTAAAGACATTTGCCTCGAGTGCCTTTGTTAATCTCTGCACAGCGATCACGTACAGCATCTACACTAATGCCATAGTGCTGAGCCAATTCAGCTGCTGATACCAGTTTTGGGCTTACATCCTTAATCGATATGATCTTTGCACCGCCAATCTCAGATCCTATAAATAATTGAGGTGCTTCACTTTGTACAGTAATTTGAAAAATATCCATTTAAGACACCTCCTTTAAGCTCTGTAAGACTCCAGATCGGTCATGCTTCGCAATATAGCTTGAAAGCATATGGGTAAATTGCATTGGCATTTTCATTATCAACTGGAACGGTTGTTATGCCTAATTTATAGGAAATAGATAGCCTAAAATTACCTTGAAATTCTTCTACTACCCAAAAGAAACATCGGCTTGTTGTTAGTTCGGTGCCAGATTAAAAGCCTTGTCCTTGTGCAGCTCGTCAATGATGAAGTTGGGTACTGCAATTGTGCTCATTTCAATCATTAAGCTGCCCCTTTATAAATATTTTTATGTTTAAAGTTTGCTTCAACTAAAGCGCGTGATAAATGAAGGTAAACAGAATTACCCACCATTCATGTTTGCTCTGTTTTGGTTATACGGCAGTTCAAATCATAAAAAAACTCTTGCTGAGATACTGGTTGAACAACATCAGCAGTCTGTCTGAGTAGATCTGATCGATGCTGATTTTAGACCGTACCAACATGGTGACAAATTCCCGAGTGAGCTGAAAGAGCCAAGAGATTTTTTGATCTCTCTATATTTGTCACTATAGATTTCGGGTCATCTTCCGACGAAGTTCTATAACAGCTCGTATAGAGAAAGGGTACTAATAGAATTTGGAGAATTTTTCTTTTCATCATGTCTGCTTCTCGTAATGAGCAGATGGGATTATAGGTATTATTTTTTTAAAGTAAACAAATAATTAGATTATAAAATATAAAGATATAAAGTGTTTTAAAAAGCAATAATTATGAAGTTTTGAGATGGGAAAATCATAAGTTTTTTGACCAGAGATAAAAATATTTGGGCAAAATCGCGTATCAGATTGTGTGAAGTGCATGTGACTATTTCAATTGCATATCTTCAGATTGTAGATAGGACCTTAACAGATACAAAGAATACATCGTGCAAGTAGTTTAATTAATGGCTACTTGATTTGACCATAACTTTATTCTGATACATCTTTGCATCTGCTTCTTTGATAGCTTCAGCTAACCCAAAGGTTGGATTACGCATTGCAAGACCAATTGCAGCACTAATTCCAACTTTTGCAAAAGTATTTTGAATTCTTGATGCAAGCTTTTTAGCATGCTCTAAGTTAGTTTCAATAGTCATCACAGCAAACTCATCACCCCCTAAGCGAGCGATAATATCATTACTACGTACCGTATTTTTGAGAGCTAAAGCCATTCTTTGAATGAGCTCATCACCTGCAGCATGACCCAGAGTATCATTTGTGATCTTAAGATCATTAAGGTCTATCATAAGAATAGCAGTAGGATGCCCATAGCGCTTACAGCGCTCTTCCTCTTTGATAATCAGCTCATCCCAGGCACGACGGTTGAAAAGTCCAGTCATTGGGTCGGACATTGCTTCCATTTCAAAACGCTCAGCTTTACGTATGTACTCAGCAGCTTTTATATCGGCTTGAATCGTATAACTGAGTACCTTTGCTATCAGCTCGAATAATGGAGCATCTTCAACAAGAATTTTAGGTTGAGGTTCGGGATCAATTGCACATAAAGTACCAAAAAGAGAGCCATCTTCTTTATACAGAGGTTGGCCGATATAGGCTTTAATTGGGACTAGGTGATTTATAGGTGCGTCTGCGTAAACTTGAATATCTGGTGAATAGGGAGCAATACGGGGCGCATTGCTTTGCACCATGTGTGAGCAGAATGAGTCTGCCCAATGAAATACTTGTCCAGGCTTAACGTTATAACCATTATCTTCACTTAGTAACACGATCCAGTCATCACCCTCTGTACGAGTAATCATCCATAATTTAAAGCCAAATCGTTGAGATAAGAATTTTAAAATGGCTTGGCCAGCTTCTTCAAAGTTCTTAAAGTTAATATTATTCATGAAGTGAACCTACTGCAATAGTAAGAATATATATGTGAAATACACAACATATGAATAATTCTTATAAAAGGGAGTCAAAATAGGTATTATATAGAAATGTGTGAAATTTATACCAAAAATAATGCTTAAAGAAATGTATTTTTATAATGAAATTTAAAATTAACCAGCGAAGAAGAATACCAAGATGTAGTTTTCTTATTACTTATGAAAAAATGCAATCACTGCCATTATGGCTGCGATATTCATAAGGATTAAAAATATATAAAAAGTCATAATGAAGCGAAGCTACCAAAAAATTTTCAAAATTATAGGCCTAAAGAAACCTTCAATATGTATCGTTATTATTAATAAGGAAAGGAAATTGTAAAGTCGAGAGGAAAATTATCTAACCCTTTATATTAAAATAAAATTTATATTTATTTGGTGATTTATTTAAATCATTCAACAGTTTATCTTCATTGTGTGCATTGGGGGACAATCTTATAAGAACTGATAGATAGTTTCCTTTAAATTTTTTGGTATAAGCTTCACATAAGATTTGAGTTCTTCACTAATGAGAGTATGTGGGTTTTCAAGCTTTTCTAAGTAATTATTAACTGTTTTATTAGCCCCTATGAGTTTTATATTAGATTAAACGACCACCTGATATCTTTGTCTAATGATTTCATTTCATAATTTAATTTTGAAGAATTATCACAGCCAGTAAGAAAAAAATATAAAGTTCCTTGTGTTTATGACTATATCTCTTATAAGAGAGTACATTATTTTTGGACCACATATTTTACATAAAAAGGTCAAGAATTATATGGATGCACAAGCTGCTGGCTTCTTATATATGTTACCAGGTGTATTTCTATTTTGTCTTGGATCTTATTTAAGATAAAACCCACTGCTAGGGTGGGTTAGGTGTCTCAATTCTAATTTAAAAAACTTCGTAATTACATACTTCTATTCTTGAAATAAAATCGAGAGGCATGGTTAGTCTCTCAGCTGTAATAGTTTCAAAATGAACCCAGATAGCAGCATCTCTATTCTCAAAACTAATACTCACAAGTTTTACCAAGTCGTAAGGTTCAACATTATGGGTCAAGATAATATTATAGAGGTGATCTGAGCGGACGTACGAAATAAGCGTTTGATGGATAGTTAGTTGCTCTTTACTACTTAACTCACTGTAATTACTTAATTCTGATAAATCATTTTGAATATTCACTTCAATCCTTAACAATCTTAAATTTTCTGTAGCAAACGGCGATTTTATCAATTTAGACAACGATGAATATGTTGGCTTTTGTTAATTCCCTCTAACTCTTGTTCCCGCTCGATAAACATGCGTGCGCCAGTCAATCACCTGAGCTACAAATATACATTGGTCGTCTAACTCATTAATATTTGGCTTAAGTTCTTGATTTAGAGGCTGGAGATATCTTTTTCAATTTGTCTCGATAACTAATGTTTTGAAAGTAATATCATCACCGCGACGAACTACAATAATGTCACCAGACTATATCTCTGCGTAATAAGCATTTGGATCAACAACGATGTAATCACCTTCCATAAAATCAGGGAAATTACTCAAGCCTTGAATCTTTAGAAAAAAGCAGTTTGAGCATTCATCTTCTGCTAAGAGTAACCATTCCTCGGTTACCTCGCTTATACCATGCATATTTCCTTGATTACTGATATCGGAATTGTGATACAAATAAATATCGGTTTGGTTGTTTTTATAATATCGGAGGCTCTTATGGATCAATGGTAGACAGTGATCTCTGATTTACAAAAATAGGGATTAAAACATACTTAAATTAATAACTAAATTAAATATTTACAGAACTATGTAAGTAATCTGGAACACCGCATTTGCAGTAATCGCCTAATCCTACGATAAGGGTAAAATTCCTAAGAAGCTTTGGAAAAAGAATTGCTCATCAAAGACAGCCGTCTAAACCAATTATTAAGAACGGGAAAGCAGCAGATTTAGCTTTAAGCAAACAAATGCATAAATTCACACAAAAAGAACAAGCCTGATGGTCTAGATCAGGCTTGTTCGATTCATTAATCATGGAACCAATGAATATGCGATCAAATTTAGCACAACACCAAGGTTCTTTCAAATGTGAAGCGACTACAAACGATGCCTTCTTAAGAAATTTGAAACACGTGAAGTTGACCTTGGCTTGGCTCCTGATGTTGCATACGTCAAACCACTTGGTTTGAGCAAAGTGATGGCTAAAGCTAGTAATATTTTTCTGATTCAAGTATGATTTTTCTATAATGGTCGTATTATGGCTTGATCAAAAATTTAAAGAATTTCAATACCTGCAAACTTCTAGTTTGTGGGTGTTTTTTTATGTATTTACTAACAAATGGATTTAAATTATGAAGGGTATTATTGCTATTGGATTATTAGGGTTGTCTAGCTTTGCGTTTGCTTATCAAAATCCGACCAAAGAAGGTGAGTGTTTCTTTGTGGATGGGGCGAAACAATCTTATACTTGTATGATTCTCTCAGGCGGAGATGTGGGGGTGTCATACATCGATTTACAATTTAATAAGCAAGAATACCTTATCGAACAGTCTGTAGCTTGTGGTGGGAAATGCGCGCCTCATCTTGGAACTATTCCTGAAGATGTGCGTGAAGCCAAAAAGTATTTTCGAAACTATAAAACTAAAAATATTGTCGCTAACCAAGCCAAAGGTGACTGGACCTGCTATAAGCAGAATAAAGGAAAATTAGATGTATGTTATATCTCTAATTGATAATTTATTCCTTATGTCTACACATAAGCTCGATCACAGATTGAGCTTTTTTGTTATTTTGTTTAAAACAAATGGGTGTCATACTAAGACTTAAGTTTAAATCAAGAAGAATCCTTATGACCAGCCAAAGGGTTGTGATTTTAGGCGGAGTATTATTAGCACTTATATTCTTATTGTGTTTCCACATGTATAGTCTTTCAAAGCAAGAAAGATTAGAGAGTCTGGAAAAACTGTCTGAAAAGTTTAGAATATCCCAATAGCTAATTTTTATAAGAATAAAATAAAAGCTCGTCGAAAGATGGGCTTTTTTGTTGTCCATAAAAAGAAAATCTATTCCTGCTGGAGTACTGATCAGTGGAACAAGTCTTCGAGTAAACTTACCTTCTTGGGATCTAGATCAGGGTTTGGCAGCCCGCCCTACAAAGGATTGAAAGCAATTAAAGCAGACTGTGCATGTTAGGTGGGTGTGATTGTGAGTAGCATCTATCCCCGCGAAGAGGGATTTTTAAATATTAATCATAGATTAAAACTATACAACAATATGATTTAATTATTATTGTTGGTATGTTTTGCCACTGGAAAATATATGATTAGTGTAGAAAATAACCGGTAGAAACTGCTGTAGTTTCTTCGTGACCCTCAATGGTCCTTAGTTTATAAGCCCACTTCACCTTTCCATGAGTGGGCTTTTTTTATCAGGAAAAACATGCTCCAATTCATATACTGTTTATTCGGCCTAGACGGTGTGACTGAGAACAGGAATGGCAAGAAAGAATACCGGGATTGCTTGAAGGAAATAGATGCTACTTGAAAGTATAAAATTATTCTTACATTAGGTATTTTGCTTCTCAGTTATAATTGTATTTTTGGTAATCACTGGTGACCAAAATGACTAATAACATAACCCTAACATACGAAGAATTGTTTATTAAGCTTCATCAGGCTATTGCTAAGCGAAAGGAAAATCCAATTCTTTTGAAAGTACCTTTACATGCTATTGATAAGGACGATATTTTAGAATTGGGTGAATATTTCCGCAAACATGCTTTTAATTTTGAAACTTATTTAGAGGGCGAGAACACATTTGTGATTGCCGTGGAATATTAAGCTGATACAATTTTAATAGCGTCACATTTTCTGTATATATGAGCCTATTATGGCAAACAAAATCCCTTGCATTTTAGAGGTTAAGGGATTTTTCTTTTCTTATTGGTAGTGAAAATGGACACAATAGAAGCAAAACATAACATTGAGAAGTACGAAACCGAAATCACTAAATGGCAAGCACTACCATGCGGATTAATGTCATGTGATTGAAATGATCATGGTGGATCGGAAAATTGCCCAATTAAAAGAATGATCAAAGAGTTTGAGAAATATGCTTAATGCGTGATGCAAAGCGAATGGCTATGATTATATAATATTTTCTTTATCATATTTTGCAGAATATGCTACTACCGACTCAGAATAATTTTTCTTATCCTTATCCGTATAATTAATACTTATTGAGTCTTCCGTATCAGAATAATGTATTTCATATTGGTACGAAGCATTTGGCTCCAAGTCACCTATAAAATCTATTCTTTTTGAATGTGTGTATTTGAAATTAACGTTATAAACCGTCTTATCAGTTTTATTATTTACGCTTATAATTCCATGATCTTTTTCTATAGGTGAGCAAGCAATTATAAATATACTCGCCACACTTAAAAAAATTTTTTTAATGAAATTCATAAAAACTTCACCTTATAAATCTTAAAAAGCTTCATACCACCAAAAAAGTAAATTGATCTTAAAAATTTATTAGATCATGGGGGCTTCAGGCTGAAACCTAAATGCTGGTACAACTTAGGTGTTGTTCAATGTAATTCTATAAGAAAGAAAGTCTGAATGTTTGAAGGAAATTAAATAATTAGCAATTCGTCTAAAGAAGTTAAATAATTCTATTTGGGTAGATAATTTATTTGTTAGGATGTTTGTTCATAAAAAGAACAAAAAAGATAGATGAATGGACATGTACCTGCTTAATTTGGGAGAGTTAAGTAGGTTTTTTTTAAATTTAAATATTTAAAGAAGTGTATTAACATTGTTGATATGGCTAGGCTTGCCCAAGCCGACTTGGGTATCATCCTGCTTTTATATGTTAAAGATAGAAGCTTATGAAAATTATTTATAATTTGTCACTTATTCTTGCTGCAGTAGCCTTGACTGCTTGTGCCGGTACTCCCGAAACTGAAGTGGTTCACAAACCAGAAATGATGAAGAAATGCGTGCCTGAAAGTGCAGCAAAATTAGCACGTACGACATTATCAAGTGAAGCTGATATCAAATCAAAAACAAATGCTGAGGTTGTAAGACTTGTTGCACCTGGTCAGCCTATAACTAAAGATTATCATCCAGGACGAGTCACGGTTATTGCTGATCCACAAACTCAAACAATCCTGAAGGCATTCTGTGGTTAAAAACTGAAAAGAGCAATAATGTATAAGACCTCCTTCGGGAGGTTTTTTTAATGAGCGCAAATTATGGATCCAAAACTCTATAAAGGCTTGACTGCCAAAGGTCCAGTTAAAAATAAACCTTGTAATAGGCCACTACCTAAAGCTAGTAGAAAATACTTAGAAGTCTTCAATCGATTGAAAGAGGGCCTTGATCGGATGGAAATCAAATATGAAGAGTATTTTCATTTCAAAAGTGCCAAACACTGGCATTTTGATTTGTATGTTATTGAATATCAATATTTATAGAAATTGCTGGCGATCCATGGTCCGGCAGACGTAAAGGCAGGTTAGCTACAAAAGCATGGCGTATTGATCATTATGAACATGCGGAAGAAATAGGTTATCGCTTCAGTGCTTTGAAGTTAATGACATCAACATAAGCCAGTTAAAAACTGGCTTATGTGGGGCGGTCAGCTGCATAATCCGGATCACGATCATATTGTCGAGCTGCTTCTCGACAATGAAGAGTTCCTTGCATTCACTTGGACTTCATCTGCTGCCGTAGCGAAAAAAATGTATGGTGCTGCGACACTTCAACAAGTTGCAGCGTATCAAGTTGAGCAGATAGTTCAACTAAATGCGTCCTTTGCTGATGGCTGATACAGCTTCAGACCTCGTGATTAGAGTGGAGAATGCAAAGTTCTTCGTTTAGAATGAATTAAAAGTCTCCTGAAATAACCCTTCCATTAATTCATAACTAATTAGGGCAATATGAAATTTCAGGGCAGACTTTATTTGATGTAGGTAAAGAAACAGATCCAACACATCGCTAGTATAGTTATATTGTGACGATTCCGGCAGCGTAATTCCCTCTACAGGCACAAGAACTCCACCGCGCAATAGCGTCTTTTTTTTGTGCTTGTATTATATATTCAGCCCTTCATTAGCGAGAAAATGAATAAGAAATTGAGTATGAAAAAATTATTATGATTGATTATATGCCTAGTATTTTATATGTTAGGACAGATATTTAATTAAATCTTTTTTTAGAATGGCTTTTTTATATAAACCACAATATTTTTACCTTTTTAATCAATTGATATATAATTATTTTTTATTGAAAATTTGATTTCTATAATATATAAATGCGTAAAATTTGAAGGATTCACCATGGTAACTAAAGTAGAATTTATGGTGATTGCACTAATGGTATTCACCTTAATATATGTAATTTGTAAAATAGGGCAACGTTGTATTTGGATTCTCTGATAGCTTTCAATCCAGAGTTTAAAAAAGAACCTCCTTCGGGAGGTTTTTAATTAAGTGACTTTTCAGTTTCAAATAATTAAAAAATTAATGTAAAGTTCTAGCCCATCTACGGGAGGGAATTATGAAAAATCTAGGGATTTGGATATTCATATTAATACTGGCAGGATGCAGCAAACAAAAGTTTAAAAACCTTGAAGCAGATCCTGAGGTATTAAATGAAAAACAGCTGAGAGAAACAAGAGAACAGGTTAGAACCTTTATTCTTAATGCAGATTCATCTAAATTTCGCAATCAAGTGGGAGATTGTGGGGAAGTTAGCTATAAGAATAAAGACAATAAATATATTCCTTACCAGCGTTTTATTATTCTTGAGATGAATTTAGTACTTATAGAAAATCAAACGGAACAGAAGCAGTTTGAACTGTCTTGGAAAAGTGCTTGTATGGCAAGTTGGAACAAGTGATTATTAAGCTCCATCACTTGATGGCATCTTTTGTCACTTAAATATAAGTGAAGGTTTTTTCGTTATTTTAAATAACTAATATATATATATATATATATATACGGTTTCGTATTTTTTTGATTATAAGGCTAACTTTAATGAAATATTTAGTGGGTAGCTTCCTTTTAGCTTTAGCACTAACAGGATGTAACTCTTACCCTGCTCATGAATCTGCTTTATCGGCATCTAATGTTAACACCGTGGTAGCAACGCAAGTTATAAACTTTGTTGGACCCATGGATTTGACCATTTAACTTAAGTCATCTGATAATTTTGAAACAGCAGAGATGATGGATAACTCTGGTAAAGTCCATCGTTTAAAACAAACTGTTGCAGCTAGTGGTGTACGTTTAGCAAATGATAAGGGTGTGTCTATTCACTTTAAGCGTGGCGAAGGTGTGGTGGAATTGGTTAAAGGCAAGCCGATTAGTATTACTGAATACAAATAAATGTGATGCATGGATGTAATTTTTAAACACCCTCTGAGGTGGTTTTTAATGATTGAAATTTGTACAAAAAAGGCTAAAACTCAGTATTCGTACCATAAAAGGAGCAAGTATGAAAAAAGTTATATTGTTAAGTCTCTTGCTTTGCAACTACAGCTTTTTCTCATGGCGGACGAACTGATAAGGAGGGTTGTCACAAAGAAACTAAGACTGGCAAAAGCCATTGCCACTGAAGCGGATAACTTAAAAAATGAGCTAACTCCAATCCCTATTTTTTACCATTCAATAAAATTTTTGTAACTGTTGTATTATTAACTGTTTAGTTTGTTTAACATATGTATGTTGGATAGTTGGAGAATTCAGCGTGCCTACTAAAGCGGAAGCCATCGTGATTGCGCTCATGATATTTTCCTTGATCCTCATTATTTATGAAATGGGACAAGGATTAAATTGGAAGTACTAAAATATCTTCAAGTGTTGAAACAAGCCCTCATTTGAGGGCTTCAGTTTATTCATCAGAAGAATCAGATTTTTGTCCTTGTCCATCTCCATATTCTAAAGCAATTTGTTGCGCTTCGGCCGCGGCGGTAGCCTCTAGAGGTACGGATTCATCTGCGATAGCTATTGTTCCAGTAAATCCGAACAAAGTTAGTAATAGAACTTGCGACAACTTTTTCATTTGAATGTCCTCTACGTTTCTAAGACTTAATTTCAGTGTAGAGGTGAGACTCAGCCAGCCGTGTATTGGCTATGTCCCTATATGTAAGATGATCAAGCTTTTAGTTATGGCGCTACAGGCTTATGTAAGCGCAATTATCAGATGATTCTTTTTGTTGACTTGATTAACGAAAAGTTAAGAACTCTTGCTTGAAAATATATATCCTCGGATATAAATTAACCGCAAATGATAATAAGAGCCAGGCTATGGTTGATTACAATAAAATCCAACAAGAAATAGAAAATATGAAATCTGGTGCTATTAAGTGGATTGGTAGTAATTTCGAACTAAATGACATGCAGGAAATTTATCATCTATTGTTAAATTTAGAGAGCGAGGGCGTTATTGATATTATTGCTGTAGGTCATGAATCTTATACGGGGCATCGACTCGTACACAAAGTTAAAGTTGAAAAAAATTAGAATTCATATTGAGAGTCTTTCATTAAAAGAAAACCCTCTTCAGGTGGTTTTTTAATACCCGGAACCCAATCATGAATGACTTTTTTCCTAGCAACAAATCGAAGCATCAAAATTAATGGCATTGAAGTGCGCTAGATCCAGATGAAAGATTTTGATACCTAGGTAATGCATGCTGAAGTATTGAACAACTTTATTAAAGACTAAAATCATTCAGATGAGATTTTGACAGGGCTATTTAAAGCTCATGATGTGCAGGTCATTTCAACGATGTCATGCATCACTGAGCTGGATAATGAATCACTGGTAGAGCTAGCTGCTGATGAGCAAGCTTTTAAAGAGCTGCTTAAGGCAGTGCATCTGATCAATCAGGCTTGTTTTAAATATGAAAAGCCTAAAAAGAAAGATGACCAACCTAGTTTGATTCATTTCAGTTTCTGGTAGTAATGGGCCATCAGCACAGTGAAATCATTGCAATGACTTAAGGCGCATTTCAGAACTACGTTAAGGCAGCAAACAAAATGTATTAGCTTAAAACTTTTTTCGGCAATTTAGCTTGCTGCAACAATGAACTGGGTTAATTGATGACAGGCTTAAAAAACATCACACGACTCAAGGTTTGTCATCTGCGACGCATAGAATGTCATTGAATGAAACATAAATTGTCATAAAAAAATTCTCAGTAAAGGACAGGTTTTTTATAACACCGACTTTTTTAGAAAATTTATATTTTCTAGATTTTGATAGGTTGTAATTTTTAAAAGGATTATCAAAAGAGTTAAGTAATTAAAATACCTTATCGTAATTGTGGAACATTGCTCAAAGAATAGGTAGAAAACATAAAAAATCAATAAAGAGCCGTTCCAGTGTGCTGAACCCTGAAAAGACTCAAGTTAAGCATATGATTTATAGAAGATAAAATAAAGCATTTCATATAACATGTATTATGTTGATTTTAGCTAAAATACTGTATTTTGAATTTTTTCCTGTTCTCGATGATGCTCTATAGCCAATTCGATTAAACAAGTGATCAAGTCTGAATAGCTCAATCCACTTTCTTCCCATAACTTAGGGAACATACTTATATTCGTGAAACCCGGTAAAGTGTTTATTTCATTAATAAATACAGTTTCATCTTTTGTTAAAAAAACATCAATTCTTGCAAGTCCTGTACATTCCAGAATTTCATATGCACTGATAGCTATATCTTGAATTTTTTTACTTAATTCAGTTGATATATTGGCTGGTATTGTTACCTTTGCGCCTTTTTCATTAATGTATTTTGTTTCATAAGAATAGAAACTATCTGATAACTCGATCTCACCACAGACACTAGCGATAGGTTTGTAATTTCCAATAACAGCACATTCTATTTCTCTACCATTAATACCTTTTTCAATTAATACCTTATGATCATAGTTGAATGCTGTATCCAGAGCTATTTCAAACTCTTCTATAGTATTTACTTTACTAACACCAACTGATGATCCTTGATTAGCAGGCTTCACGAATAATGGTAAACCTAACTTGGAGCAAGCAACTTCAAAATCTATATTTATTCTATTTCGTTTGGTTAATTTTATATATGGTGTAACGTTTAATCCTGCATCTCGTAATAATCTCTTTGATACATCTTTATCCATACATATAGCAGAACTTAATACTTGAGAGCCTACAAATGGCAAATTTACCATTTTTAATAGCCCTTGCAATGAACCATCTTCTCCAAGTGTTCCATGAACAATAGGAAAAATTACATCTAACTGTGATATAGCTTTATTTTGAAATTCAATAACTTGTTTTTCACTTTTTCCAGGAATAAAAGCTAAATTTCTTCCAGATGGATGTAAGGCTATAAGGTTTGGATCATCTGAGTTTAATAGAAATTGAGTACTTTCATTAAGGTGCCAAATTCCATCTTTATCTATTCCTATCAGTGTCACATCAAATTTTTCTTTATCTATAGCATCAACAATATTTCTTGCAGATTGAAGGGATACTTCATGTTCTGTTGATTTCCCCCCAAATATAATTCCTACATTTTTTTTCATTTTTTTCCCATAAAAAGATTTATCAATAACAACATACCACTGCAATAACTTAGTGTCATTGATATGATTTTGATATATAAACCTCACTTATTTGGCATAAAATCTTTTATGCGAAGATAAGGTGTAAGCTCTAAATAGAAATATCCAAAAAGAACATTTCTATTTGAGAATAACAATCTTGTGATGGATCTTGAACCTAAAAAATCATTTATTGAAAAATGACATCGGTTGAATCGTCTTACGCTCATAATGACATCGGTTGAGAAAAATTTCCAAATTCTGATTTATATGCAGTAGGCTCTTCTGCTGGAACAGGATTATTAATACGGTACTTAGGTGAAGAGGCTGAAAAAACACCAATTAAGGCTGCATTTGCCCTTTGTCCAGGTTATAACACTGAACTAGGATTTAAAAATGTTCATCCTGTTTATAGTAAAATCATGACTAAGAAACTCATACGAAAATTTGTTTTGCCCCATCAAGAAATATGGCAGAAAATACCGCAATGGGAGGAAATCTTGCATGTCAAAACTTTAGCCGAATTTGAGAAAACATACTTTAAAATGGCTGGATTTTCTGAGTATGAAAGCTATGTCAAAGCCTCTAACCCAATTTATGTTTTTGAAAATATTAAAATCCCCCTAATGATTTTAAATGCAGAAGATGATCCTGTTTGTCATATTAAAAATTTGGAACCTTATAAACAAGCCATTATGAAGATGCCAAATATCCTTGTAGTGACTACAAGAAGGGGGAGCCATTGTGGTTTTTATGAGGGAATGTTTAAAACGACTTCTTGGGCAACACGTTTAATGTCCAAATTTTTACTTAGTCAAGAAAAATCCCAAAATTAGCTTGGGTTACATATAAGAGGTTTTATGTTAAATAAAGACATTTATTATTTCTTCAAAAATTAAAAAACCGCCTAACAGGCGGTTTTTTAATTAAATATTGCTAATTGGCAATATTTAAAGCGGTAAAATTTGGTGGTTGATATATGATTTGCATATGGGAAAAAATCATCATTCCCGAAATTAAAAACATTAATATTGTTATTACAGAACTATATAATCGCATTCATTACTTATCAAACTTGCTAGACTAGCATATTACATTATATTGTTACATTTACCATATAAATTTGATTTTATTTTATTTTTTATAAAATATAGGGTTTTTTATTAGAAAAATAAATATATATATTAAAAAACTTGATTATTTATATTTTTAGTGTATAGTTAACTTAACTAGAAAAAAGTCTTGTTTCGGTAGATCTTCTTTAAGTATCGCAGTTTTAGTCATAATCCTTCGTTTTTTCAGATTTTAAGTCGCTTCTTTATTATTTTCAAAGTTATACCTAGTCAATAAAATGACTCAAAATTATTAAAAATTAGTAGGATATATTATGTCAAACTCAAATGTTGTTAAAGGTACTGTAAAGTGGTTCAACGAAACTAAAGGTTTTGGTTTCATTCAACAAGAGTCAGGTCCAGACGTTTTTGCTCATTTTAGCGAAATCGCAAGTTCAGGTTTCAAAACCTTAATGGAAGGCCAAATGGTTGAATTCAGCGTAGCCCAAGGTCAAAAAGGACCGAATGCTGTAAATATTGTTGCTATTTAAGCAGTAGTAAGCAGTAATAAAAAGCACTCATGAGTGCTTTTTTTATAATTTAAAATTAAATTTTAAAGTTATTTCCAAAATTGGAAAATTTTCAGAAAAACAGGATTCAAGTTGTTAAAAATAAATTATTTAATTGCAAAAGCTAAAAATGGTACCGAAATTATTGTTTCATTAACTCCTCTAAATAAAATGCAAAGTACACGTCAGGGGTTAAAAACAATCGAAGTGGGTAAAAGAGTTCTTCTTTCATCGGGGATGGAGGTTGATTTAAATTTAGATGGCCGTACATTTTATACTTCTTTAAATCAGTTGTTTAAACTAGATCATAGAGTTGTTTAGATAAAAACACTAAAAATCAGATATTTATTTAAATAGTGTCTACTGTAATTTTATGGAAGGTATATACATGCTTAAACAGAGTATTAATGTTAAAGATCAGTTTGGGGTTAAACACACTATTCAAGCGACTGTGGATCATCAGTTTGCCAGTACTCGCTCTCATTCGAATATAAAACATATCACTGTTGATGGGGAAAATATTCGACCTAGTTTTGAAATGTTTTTTCAGAGTACTGTAAGTGGGAAAATTTTCAAAATTGCATAGATAGTACGAAGTTTAAGCTAGTATATTTTTCAAGTGTACTTTAAAAGTTAAGGCTAGCTTAGCCTCATTAAAAGGACTAATTTTGTATTATGCAAAATTAGTCCTTTTAATTTAAACTGGAATATTAAATCGTATACATAACCATTTCAAAAATAATTGTTTATGATTAAAATTTGGTGCAGCTACAGCATCTACTACTAGCCAGGATTTATTGAAATTTAATGTAAAATTTAATGGTTGATGTGCTTTAAATTCACCGATTTTATGGTCATGAAGTTCAAAGAAAAACCCCTTCAACCTTTCAAATTGAGTACTATTCTGAAAATTTGGAGATTCTTTTAAAAAGTTATAAATTTGTTCTATAGTTAATAAAGAGACTGTGTGGAACATTGTAACCTTTCATATGTTTTGTATGGTTTGATTATGACATATATAGACGTATTTAGTTTTTTTCTTTTGTGCCGTTCGAATTCTTACAGAATGACGACTTTGTTTGAGAAATTTCCAATAAGTCGCTTCAAATTTAAGAAATAAATCATCAATTATGCAAAATAATTCGTTACTATTAAACATCAGGACTAGAGTTGTGAGTTTGGTGTGGTAACTCAGCTGATGGCTCTAGCCCTCCTATGTTTCAAGTCAATTTCTTATCCGCTATTAGTGTTACTTAAAATAATTTACTTTTAGTCGCGGTTGAAGCTACCTGCGAGATGATTAACTGAGAGCTTATCACCGGATTAATTTCAGCAGTAAGGCCACCATTTTCAGGGCGATGATGGGCTTGTTTAAAGGCATCTGATTGGCGCCATACCTCAAATTGTTCCTGTGACTGCCAATACATATTGACACTCATTTCATCTCATCATGATCCTCTTGTTCTGAGACTAAAACTTCAACTTTTTAAAAACCATCAAAGCTTTGAAGAGGGCCTTCTTTGGTAAACATTGGGGCCATTTTTTTGCCCATGCCTTTTTTTACGCAAATACGATTAGTCACAACAATCATGAATTACTCCTCATCAGAAAGTAATAGATAGCTTGGAATATTTTAAAAATATATGCCGTTGTTGACACGTAAAAATATTTTATTTTGATAATTTAAATGATAATTATTGTTATTTAGGGGTTGGGTAATATGCTTACAAGATTGATTAAGATCACAAGAGTGGATTTATGAAGTCTGCATAAAATCTCTGATGAGCTGTGCATTTGGCATAGGTATTCAGGGTATTGCGTGTAGAAATCCCTGCAAAGAGAATGCTCGAGATCAGGATATTGCCGATGATTTCAGCATCCGAAAATTGCGGGGCAGTGTTTCAGCAACTAGCTTGTGATGGATCATATGGGCATACTTGAAGCATTATAGCCATTCCTGATTAAATTCCGTGGCCTTCCGTTCAATACTAAAAAAATTGTCCATTCGCCATCTATTGAAGTGGCAGGAAGAGTGGCTGCAGTTCAGGGCACTGAGTGCCGCTTCCTGCCTTTAAATAGAGAAAAGTCGAATAAAGTGTATCACCTGATTGGCATCGATGCCATATGTTGCCACTGACTAAGCGTTCATTGACAACGGCACACACCTTTGGCTAAATTTTTGCAAACATGTGGAAGTGATCATGGAGCGCGACATACTCGGTTAGTGATTCTCTAGACTGGAAAGGCCGCTGGTGCTGTTTGCGGGTCGTATCCTGTCGTTCAACGACAATTCGGGCCTCATCTTGCGACTGATGGCGGAACGCAAAGCAACCGGCAAGCTCAGGAGCGGGCTTGACATGATCATCTCTGCTGTTGCCGATATATATGTGTACTAGTTGGAGGAAATCTCAATGCGCCGAGCCTCACTAAAACGATTAGCCGCATGTATGTTGACATGCTGTGCCGTATTCGGAAGCGTTATTCCTACCGCGAATGCTTGTTCTCGCTTCGTTTATCTAGGTCAAGACAGTAATATTTTTACAGCCCGCTCGATGGACTGGGAGCAACCAATCTCAACCGATCTCTATATTTTTCCTAGGGGTATGGAGCGGAATGGCGAATTGGGACCGAATTCCATTCGCTGGACATCGAAATATGGATCAGTAGTGGCGGCTACCTACGATAATTCAACCAGTGACGGGGCGAACGAAGCGGGTCTAGTTGCGAATGTGCTTTGGCTGGATGAGTCAAAGTATCCTGCCTTTAAGGTAAATGATGCGCCTGGATTGACGATTGCAGCTTGGGCGCAGTATGCCCTTGACAACTTTGCAACTGTTGCTGAAGCGGTGGCCGCTTTTGAGAAGCAGCCGTTTACGATCGTGACCAATGCGATGCCTGGCACCCAATTCAAAGCGACTGTTCACCTGTCATTGTCTGACTCAAGCGGCGATAGCGCCATCATCGAGTATATCAACGGCAAGCAAGTTATCCACCATGGTCGCCAGTATCAGGTAATGACCAATTCTCCTACATACGACGAGCAACTTGCTCTGGCATCTTACTGGTCAGAAGTCGGTGGAACGGCAATGTTGCCTGGGACAAGCCGGGCCGTCGACCGTTTCGCTCGCGCCTCTTACTACGTGAAGGCAATTCCACCGAATGCCAAGCCGGAACAGCTTCGCTCCAGTGTCTTTGGCATCATCCGTAATATTTCTGTACCGTTCGGCCTCTCAACTCCGGGCAAATCGGAAATTGCGACCACCCGTTGGCGCACAGTGTTCGATCATAAGCAGCGCCTCTATTTCTTTGATTCCGCAATGTCACCGAATATCTTCTGGACCGATCTCAACCAGATTGACTTCTCGAAGGAAACTGGAAAGGTGATGAAGCTTGAGCTTGGAGTCGACCAGGAAAACATATTCTCAGGAAACGCAACCACAAGCACTACCGTGTGGCCAAACCATTTAAATTTGCCCCAGAGAAGGGAGCACAGAAATAATATAAGGTGTCTTTACAGTGTCCGTGGATGGAGTTAACCACAGAACTCAGATGCACCTCTGCCAGCAGCGCATGAGCAATTCAATGTGCTGCTGGACTGCCACCATTCTCCTAGGCAAATATTTTCTTTTGCCTAAGAGAGAACCTTATGAGTGGACAACAAGATACCCCTAGAATTTAAAGATGAAGCTGTAAACTTGATCAGTGAACAAGGATATTCTGTCACTGGTGCCGCAGAACGTTTAGGTGTATCCCAGCACAGCATTTATAAATGGTTAAAGGCCGTACTGCCTTTACGTAATAAACCTGATGCACATGAACTGCTCGAAGCAAAGAAAGAAATCCTACGCCTTAAAAGTCAGCTCAAAGAAACTGAAGAGGAACGGCGCATCTTAAAGTGAAAGCACAGCTTTTACGCCGTTTCGCCAGCCTTCCTGAGTAAAGTATCAGTTGACCCTCTAATACAGCCATCAATTTAAGATTAAAATGATATATCGGGTTATTTCAAGTAGCTATTTTTAGATAATTTACTGAAGGCTCATTATCTTTAACAAAAAAAATCTCTTTGGCTTTTAGCCCTATTGTATTGTTTTATCCTACTGAACCTAAATTATGCGGGGCAGAATCCAGGAGGAATACGAATGGAGTTTTTACACTGCAATGTACTAGCCCCCGTTGTCGATACTGAGGCGGGTAAGGTACAGGGTTACTGCACCGATGAGGGCATTAGCGTTTATAAAGGAATTCCCTATGTGGCTAACCCTTTTACCCCTGAACGACGATTTCAGAACCCCCAGCCCATGCAGCCCTGGCAAGGGATAAAAGCGACCGTATCTGACTGGCCCGTGCCACAGCCGGGAAGAAGTCCTACGCAACGGATGGTGGGGCGAGCTGGCGATTTAACTCTCAATATATGGCGGCCTGGCAATACTGAAGGAAAGTTACCCGTCATGATCTGGATCCCTGGAGGGGCGTGGATCAGGGAAGATGCCACGGAGTCTGTATATGACGGAAGCGTGTTTGCTAAAAAAGGGGTAATGGTCGTTACGGTAAACTATAGGGTGGGTGTGGATGGGTTTATGCATTTTGCTCAACGTCCTGACAACCGTGGTATCGCAGACCAGATCGCAGCACTTAAATGGGTTCAGCATAATATCGCGAACTTCGGAGGTGACCCAGACAGGGTGACGCTCTTTGGACAATCTGCGGGTGCAGGCAGTGTTGCCATCATTTTAGGCAATCCAGAGACCAAAGGACTTTACCAGCAAGCGATTATTCAGAGCCCTCCGATGCAGTGGCTTAGCCCAGCCGATGCAACCCGAATCACCCGGCAATTTGCCGACAATCTTGAGATTCCTGCCGATCCCGAAGCTGTGACTAAAGTACCTTTTGACGATCTGGTTCAGAATGTCCTGAAAGTTGGGGAGCAGATTAAAGATGCTACCCAATGGGGAAGGCTTTCTCTTGGAGGCACGACATTTTTGCCAGTTGCGGACTCTAAAATTATCGTTAGAAGCCCAATGGAAGATCTGGCGATGAATGACGGCAACCGAGTCCCTGTTATTGTGGGGAGTACTGACAGTGAGTACAGGTTATATTTGATGCCTGATAGCGGATTAAAAAAAATCACGACTCATGATGTGAACATGGTTATTCATGCGCTGGGTCTCCCTGCAGATGTATTTCAGGCTTATATAAAAAACAGTATCAGCGCGGAGAACCCGGGGGACGTTTATGCCCAGATCATGTCGGACTACACGTTCAGGATGCCAGCACTGCATATAGCACAAATTATGAGTCGTAATCAAAACACGTGGTTTTATCACTTTTCCTGGCGATCTCCAGCTTACAATGGCTTTCTGGGCGCTGCTCATTTTGTAGATGTACCGTTTACGTTCGGAACAATTCATACAAAAGAAGCGGAGAATTTTGTCGGTATTAATCCGCCGCAGTCTTTGTCTGACAGTATGAATGATGCCTGGGTCGGATTTGCTAAATATGGCAACCCGGGGTGGCCCAAATATTCAGACAAAGATAAAAAGACAATGTTTTTTGACACAAAAAGCTACCTGGGAACCTTGGGTGATCAACAAATCACGACCCTATGGGAAAATTTCAGGTTCTGATGATTACTCGTTGATACATAAGCTTAAGCTACCCTAATGTTATTGCACCACGATTATTATATGGTGAACAATATCAGAAATGAATTGGGCTAGATTGTGTTTATCCTCCATGAATTAATATAATTATTGATCAGTAGGTATTATTTTAAGTGAATTCATGAAAATAATGACTATATTTTTAAAATTAAGTATAGGTATGGTTTTTATCTACCCATATTTTTACTAAGATTGCGTAATTTACAGTTAAAGTTAAGCCTTTATTATTTTAAAGGCCTACAAAACTTGATCTGATTTAATTCTTTTATAATCTTAAGATATTTTTATAATTTAATGTGTAGAAGCATAATAGATTCATCCTTGATGATCAATAAATATTGTTTTTGCTAGTTTATAGCTAAGATCTGGATTCTATAATCTTCCTATCAAATTGTTTATTTTAAAAATAAAGATAAAAAGTACAGGGCTTAGCAATACCCATAAAGCCACAAAGCTAATACTGGAGCTAAACTGGGTACGTAATAAAAACATCGAGAGGAGTAAAAAACTACCAGCAGCGAATTTAGCATGGGTAGAGAAGTTCGTTAAAAAAGCATATCGAGATTTTCGGGTTTTTACGATCTGCTTTTCACTCACCGCATGAAAGAAAAAACAGCTTAGCCATAAAAGCCCCATAATTGCGATCCATATCATGTGGAAGACTCCTGCTGTGCAGATTTTAGTTTGGCCTGAATTTTATGCATCGCCTTTTGCTGAATGGGCGTAATTTTCTGGTGTAAAAATAGGGCGAGAAGTGCCAAGGCCCACAACATCAGATCAATATGCAGAAACGGCCAATAAGTCGCAAAAGAATCAATATATTGCAGGGAGACTAAATAATAAATATCAATAAGAGGAAGTATGAAGGCAGCACAAATCAGAATTTTAAGCTGCATTCTCCATATATGTTGCTGTGGGGTTACACATGCCAGGATAAAGCTGCCAAGCCAGATACTGAAAAAGCTATAAATCTCATAATTTGGTGCACCTTCAGGAACACTGATAAAACGATTCGCATAGAGATAACCCAGCATGGCAAGCGGCAAGCCAATAATTATGGTGATATTCAACCGGTTAACCAAATAGTGTCCGATATGAAACCGCGCTGATTTTTTCTGCATCTGTCGTTTCAGGCTCCACAGCAGCAGTCCGGATGCAATCATTGCGCAGCCTAATATGCCAGAGAAAAACAATCCTAAACGTAAAACAGGCTCGGCAAAACGTGCCATATGTAAACCATACATGCTGGCATTTAGTGTAGCAATTGCACTTTCATTTCGGGTATTTTCAAGCAATTTTCCGGTAGCAGCATTTAAGATGAGCTGTGCCTGATTTCGGGTAATGGAATGATCTTTGAGCTGAGTTAAGGTCATACGTGCCAGCTGGGTGTTGGGGTACTTGACCGTGATATTGTCAAATTCTGTCTGTCCCCAATGTTGCTGCGCCGTGGTGATGAAATGTTGAATTGGCAGCATCTCGGTTTTCACCGGAACCGTAGAGTTGGCCAATATATTGACTGTGCGAATTTCTTCAAAATACTGAAAGGGATTGTCCGGATACAGTTTTTTCATGCCGGAAGGCAACACAATATAAAAGAAAATCGCCAGCCCGGTAAATGTCATGGTCAAAAAGAACGGCAGGGCAATCACTGAACTGACATTATGAAAATCCAGATAGGAGCGTTGCCCTTTAAAGGCTCTTAAGGTAAAAAAGTCTGTCAGGATTTTTTTATGGGTAATAATTCCTGAAATCAGAGTCAGTAACATGATAAAGGCAGCAATCGTCACAATGAGGCGACCAATCGTGTAGGGCATACCATAGAGCTGAAAATGAAAATTATAGAAAAAATCTCCCCCTTGTGTGGCTGAGAGTTTTAACTCTTTGCCTGTTGAGGCATCCAGGGTTTTAACTTCATAGCCGCCATCTGCTTTTTGCCAGTAGACTTTATTCACAGGTGAGTCTTGATTGGCGACTCCGATATACCAGTTTTGGGCGTCCGGTGCATGCTGCTGTAAATAGCTGTAAGCAGATTTTAAGGCAGTTTCCTGATTGACTTGTATCGAGGCAAATTCAGGCTGCATCCATATACTGATCTCATGTCGGTAATAGGTGACGGTGCCTGTTAAAAAAATGGCGAAGAGTAACCAGCCAAAGCTTAAACCTAACCATGAATGTAACCATGCCATGGATTGACGGACAGATTTATGCATGGTTTAACCTATGAAGCGGGAGAAGAGAAATAAAATAAGTAAAGGAATCAGGCTATAGATAGAAAGCTTTTTTAAGCTTTGGATACAGAAGATTCCAATCACAAAACAGACATAAAAAATCAGGGCAGTAAAGGCGGCCAAATAGACAGACTCAGCTTTAGGCAAATAAGCTTGTAAAAAGTAAGCCAAATCGAGTGCGATTAAATAACTGCACAAGTAGCCAATACCAAAGGTCATGCC
This sequence comes from Acinetobacter sp. SFA, assembly GCF_001647535.1. Taxonomy (NCBI): domain Bacteria; kingdom Pseudomonadati; phylum Pseudomonadota; class Gammaproteobacteria; order Moraxellales; family Moraxellaceae; genus Acinetobacter; species Acinetobacter sp. SFA. The sequence goes on from NZ_LSZI01000004.1 coordinate 24,694, forward strand.
TAAGCGATAGAGAATGGCAAGTGGCTGCACTACAGACATCATATTTGGCCTTGAATAAATCTATACTGATGAAAATCTAAAAAATTTAATGAACAAAACTTAAAGTCGTTACCAGATACTGTTTTTTATAGGCCTGCTGATTCAACTTTCCTGCCTTGTCTGCTTCTTTGCCGACTTCAATGACATATTGACCTTTCCATGGCGTAGCAATGGTAATTTGGCCTTGGCTGTTGGTGGTGTATTTCTTTAGCCAGAATTGCGGGGAAAAGACTGTGATTTCAACATCAGCAGCAGGTTTACCCTGATACAGTACCGTAAATGTATTGCTGTTGATTTGGGTCGGGACAATATCCAGTTCTGACTCTGCTTTCAAGTTTTGTCTACCGGATTTGGCATGATAGCTCAGCAATGATTCTCCATAGATCAATTCATGACTGAGCTGGACATCTGTCTGGCCTTGGGTCGCATAGAGCAAATGATCCTGTTGCATTTGAGGACTAAAGGTCTTTCTAGACTGAACGGCCTTTGCCTGATTGAAAGACTTCAGGGCACCTTGCTGCGTTTCTTTAAGCTGTTCACTATATTCACCAAAGAAAGCATGAGTCTGCATATCTGTACCACGTTCCAGCCAAAGCATATGCGCCTGAGTTGAAAGTGTCATAGACAGTCCAATGGTCAAAGCGATCATTTTTTTCATTTGTTTTACCTGTTTTTGTGTATCTATCGATGATTTAGCCCTGAACATGTCGTCAAGGCTCAGTTTAAAAATTAATATTTAAATTTCACAGCAACGCTGTAATTCGCTGGTGCACCATAAAAACCTTGCTGATTCGGGAAATTGAACAGATATTTTTCATTGGTCAGGTTATTACCATTGGCTTGCAAGGTCATATGTTCATTCAGCTCATAGATGGCCATTAAGTTCACGAGTGCATAGGCATCCTGCTCAATGATTCCAGTGTTTTGGGTAATCACTCCATTGGCGGTTGCTTCAGGCACCTCCAGATAGGTCCGGTCCTGCCATTGCACCCCAAGGCCCAGTTTCAGTTTTGGAATTTGCGGCACCTGATAGGTGGTCAAAAGATTAAAAGATTGGGTGGGATTGAAAGTACGCGCATCGCCGCCATTGATTAGATCTTTCAGGTTAAATTGGGTATAACCAAAGCTTAAGTTTAAATGGTCGCTCAGTTGTCCCGCCAAGCCGAACTCATAGCCTTGGGAACGCAGGTCACTGACCTGAGTCTTGCGTAAAGTCGGAATACCATCAGAATCACGAAGTGGATAATTACTTTGCTCTGTTCTGAACACAGCCATGGTGGCGGTAAGCTTGTCATCTAGCCAGGAACTTTTCACTCCGACTTCATAGCTTTCACCTTCGATCGGTTTGTTAATGCTGCCATCCATTGCTTTGGTGGTTTGCGGACGGAAAATGGAGGTATAACTCAGATAACCTATATATTCAGGGTTAAAGTTATAGGTTAGACCGGCATAGGGTAAAACTTTATCTTCATCATAAATGATGTCGGTCCCATAACTGCTACCACTGCTCTCAGCCTGAACATAATTGGCACCTAAAAGAAGTTTAAGATCATCATTCAGATGTAGTCGGGTTGCAGCATAAAGACTTTGGTTCTTCTGTCGTATATGCATTTCACCACTGGTTTTCGACATATCCCAGGTTGGTTCTTCTGGTGTAAAGCTGGCTAAATCTGTGGTCAGCGGATTGGCAAAGCTGCCAGCATAACCCAATTCATCTAGACTATTCTTAGCCCAGACATAGCCCAAAGAGGCTTCATGGCGTTGTCCCCAAAGCGGATAGGTGCCGCTAAAACTCAGGCTGGCTTGTTGCTCTTTATTGTCATCAATATACATACCGGGATATAGGGTGATGCCTGAAGTGCCATTTGCGCCGGGTTTTCCAGACAGAAACAAGAGTTTTGAATCGCGTTTTGTGCGTTTTTCATCATAAGTCAGTTTGGCTGTCCAGTCGCCTGCCAGTTTTTGTTCAAGCTCAGCAAAGTAACTTTTAATATTATTATTCCAATACGTCCAGTCTGGACTGTAATTATAGCTTCGTGAATAACTGAGCTGCTCACCTTCGGTATTGATCAGCGGATTAGAACCCCAATTGACACCATTTGGCTTATGATTGGTTTCGGTATACCCAGCAGTCAATAGGGTCGTGTCAGTTACATCTGCTTCCAGAACAGCCCCTATGCCGTTCTTTTCCAGTTCATATCGATCCAGATAACTGTCGCCAGTCTGTTGATAACCAAATACACGGCCTCTGACTTTTCCATCCTGGGTGAAAGGAGAAGATACATCTGCTTCATAGCGCTGCGTATTCCATGAACCATAACTGGCATTAAAGGCTGCTTGAAGATCGAATGTCGGGCGTTTGCGAATCATGTTAATAGTTGCGCCGGGATCACCAATTCCATTATTTAAGGCATTCGCGCCTTTGACCACCTCTATACGGTCAAACAAAAAACTGTCTGGATTGTCATTATTATAATTATAGCCTTCGAGTGGAATGCCAACGCCATCGACCAAGACATTTGAAATCTCGAAACCTCGGGCAATGTAGGAGGTCCGTTCCGTTTCCTGATTACTGACGATAATGCCAGGGGTATTGCGCAGTACATCCCGTGTATTTGCCAAGGCAAAGTCATCTAGCTGCTGGCGGGTGATAACATTGACTGTTTGCGGCGTTTCCTTGAGTGGAATATTCAGTTTTGAGGCGGTTGACGAATTTTGGATGATATAGGCTTTGCTCTGTTCAGAGGTAAGCTCACTCTGTTCTGATTCAGCTGTAACGGTAATCGTCGGTAATTGCTGAGTATCATCGGCAAAACTTTGCTGTGTAATTAAAATCGAAAAACTGAGTAAAGATAGCTGAAATGATGAAGGAACGGTATAAGACATTTTAGTTAATGTAAATGATAATAATTATCAGTAATGTTATTGTTTAATGATTTTTAAAGCAATCTCAACATAACAGGAAATCCAAATTAAAAATGAGTTAATGATAGGGAAGTTGATAAATAAAACTTTGATGTCGGGAGAAGGGCAATAAAATATCACTATTAAAAAGGATGTTATTACCTTAATTTTTTGCTCCTGAACCCATTTTTTAGTCATTAGCCAATTACATTTCAGATACTGAATCTGGATGTAAACAGAATTTTAAGGTGTTTAAATGTATTGATGCTTTAAATGAATTTTCTACATATCATGAAGTTTTTTTAAATCACTTTCGTTTCTAATTCAGGTAAAGGCATTCAGTGCTTAGATTTAATTTAGTTAGAAGGATGGTAATGATCTTTCAGTTTAATGGGTATAAGAAAAGAACAAAGAGAGAAGTTCTGATTGATATTTTTTTGATATAAAAAAAGCAGCTCATCAAGGCCGCTTTTTTTTTGCAAAGTTTAAAATTTATTCAGCTTCGATAATTTCGTAGTCATGGGTGATTTCTACACCGCCATCAGACAGCATTTTGCTGGCAGAGCAATACTTTTCAGCAGAAAGTTCTACCGCTTTTGCCACCTGTTTGTCTTTAATCGCCTTGCCGGTAACCACAAAATGCAGGTGAATTTTCGTGAAAACTGCCGGAATTGTATCTGCACGTTCAGCTTTTAATTCGCAGCGTACATCGGTAATATCCTGACGAGCCTTCTTTAAAATGGTAACAATATCAAAAGATGCACAACCGCCCAGACCCGTTAAAAGCAGTTCCATAGGACGAGGACCACGGTTTTCACCACCGTATTCAGCTGAACCATCCATGATAAGGCTATGACCACTTTGAGTTTTTGCTTCAAAAGCAACATTCTCTAACCAATGAACGCTTGTTTGCATTGCAACTACCTAAAAAAAGCTATAAATTTGTCAAGTAACTGTACACTAACATAAATTGGGTTGATACGGAATTTCAATCCCACTGTGTGACAAGTTCACATTAGGTCTTGTGCGATCTATAAATTATCCATAATCGGAACTGTTAGCATGACTTCAAACTTTTCACAATTAAGCACTGATGCGCTTTCTCCGGGGCAATTACCAGAATCCGTGAAAGCACTTTTAAAACGTGCATATATTAATCGGTATCCAAAACGTACTACGATCATTGATGCAGGATCAGAATCTAAATCTTTGTATTTAATTCTGAAGGGGTCTGTATCTATCATCCTTCGTGAAGATGATGATCGTGAAATTGTCGTAGCATATTTAAATGCGGGTGACTTTTTTGGGGAAATGGGCTTATTCGAGGTAAATCCACAACGCACTGCGGAAGTTCGTACCCGTGATGTGTGTGAAATTGCTGAAATTACCTATGAAAACTTTCACGAAATTAGCAAGCAATATCCTGATCTGAGCTATGCGGTATTTGCTCAGCTGGTACGTCGCTTGAAAAATACCACACGTAAAGTGACTGATCTGGCATTTATTGACGTTTCAGGCCGAATTGCACGTTGCCTGATCGATCTGTCTTCACAGCCGGAAGCAATGATCTTGCCGAATGGTCGTCAGATTCGTATTACCCGTCAGGAAATTGGCCGTATTGTTGGTTGTTCCCGTGAAATGGTGGGTCGTGTACTGAAAACGCTAGAAGAACAGGGCATGATCGAGACGGATGGTAAAGCTATCCTGATCTTTGATGTTTCTCTAGAAGAGGCGTCCGAAGCAGTAGCCGATGGTGCCATAGACGAATAATCCAGATGTTAAAAAGCAAATCTCAGGATTTGCTTTTTTATTAGAGTTCCTTTACCCAATACATAAAAATTTAGAACAAGCTTCTCAGAAAAGATGATTTAAGTCCCCCTTATAATTCCGATAGGCTATAGCCGACTTAATCTCAATTCACTGAATAAAATTCACAGGAAGGTTTTATGCAATTCAAACCATTGGCGGATACTGGCATTCTTTTGCCAGAAATTTGTTTGGGCACCATGACCTTTGGTGAGCAGAACACGCAAGAACAGGCTTTTCAGCAACTGGATTATGCGCTGGATCAGGGACTGTATTTCTGGGATACCGCGGAAATGTATCCAGTGCCGCCAAAACCTGAAACGCAGGGTGCAACCGAGCGTATTATCGGTCACTGGATCGCTGCCCGCGGTGGCCGTGACAAACTTTTTTTAGCTTCAAAAATTGCCGGACCATCGCAAGGTGGTAGTCATATCCGTGATGGTCAAACCCGTTTCGTTGCCGATGAAATTTCAGCAGCCATTGACCAGTCATTGTCACGCCTGCAAACGGATTATATTGACCTGTATCAGTTACACTGGCCACAACGCCCAACCAATTTCTTTGGCAAACTGGGTTATGGCAATGCTGAAGCGGCAGAAGACCGTGCCGTGACCGATCTCGAAGAAACCCTGACCGCCTTACAGGATGAAATTAAAAAAGGCCGCATCCGTTATATTGGACTTTCCAATGAAACCCCGTGGGGCACGATGAAATTTCTGCACCTTGCAGAGAAATTAGGGTTGTCCAAATTCGTCAGTGTACAAAACCCATATAACCTGCTGAACCGTACTTATGAAATTGGCATGTCAGAAATTGCCCGATATGAAAACGTAGGTTTATTGGCGTATTCGCCTTTGGCATTTGGTTATTTGACCGGTAAATTCCGGCATGGTGCCCGTCCTGCCAATGCGCGCGTCACCTTGTTCTCACGTTTTAGCCGCTATAGTAATCCGCAAAGTGAATGGGCAACCGAGCAATATGCCGAGCTGGCAGAACAGCATGGCTTAAGTCTTACTCAACTGGCTTTGGCCTTTATCAAGCAGCAGTTCTTTGTAACCAGTACCATTATTGGCGCCACTAATCTGGAGCAGCTGAAAGAAAATATTCAGGCATTTGAAGTTGATCTGTCAGAAGAAGTCCTCAAAGGTATTGAAGATATTCACCGTCAGCAGCCGAACCCTGCACCGTAAATAAAATACCCTCCTTGTGAGGGTATTTTTTAACTTAAGCGTGAACTGGAATTTAAATAAAATAATTTAAATTATTACGCTTGAAATTAACTAGAACTATACCAATATTATTACTGATATATGTCCAATAATATAATTTAAGTTTTTGAAAAATATATATAAAAGAATTGAATTTTTCTCGCATGCCCCCATATATTTTTCAAATAGAATATTTGTGCTGAGGAATAACAAGAATGCGTTTTGAAAAATTTACCAACCGCCTGCAGCAAACCCTTTCAGATGCCCAATCGTTGGCAATGAGCAGGGATCATGCTTCTATTGATGGAATTCATATCTTGGCGACCTTGATGGATGAAACTTCCAATGTCAGCTTGTTGCAACAGGCCGGAGCAAACCTGCGGGAATTGCAAACCAAACTGGAAACAGCGCTAAGTAATGCAGCCACACTGAGTAATCCATCTGCAGATATTAATCTCAGCCCTGAAGCGGCAAAAGTTTTACATCTCGCAGACAGTTATGCCCAAAAAGCCGGAGATGAATTCCTTTCAACAGACTGGGTGCTACTGGCACTTGCAGAAACAGGAAATACCAAAAATTTATTAAGCAGTGCTGGAGTAAAGGCAGAGACTTTACGTCAGATTATCAATCAATTTCGAGGTGATGAAAAAGTCATGAGCAATAATCATGAAGATCAGCGTGATTCACTAAATAAGTACACCATCGATTTAACAGAACGTGCTTTGGCAGGCAAGCTTGATCCTGTGATTGGGCGTGATGATGAAATCCGTCGTACCATTCAGGTCTTGTCACGCCGTACTAAAAATAACCCGGTACTGATTGGTGAGCCGGGCGTGGGTAAAACAGCAATTGTCGAAGGTCTGGCACAGCGTATTATCAATGGTGAAGTACCTGAAGGGCTCAAAGGCAAGCGTGTTTTGTCATTAGACCTCGGCTCTTTGCTGGCCGGTGCCAAATACCGCGGCGAGTTTGAGGAACGCTTAAAAGCTGTACTCAAAGATATTGCCAAACACGAAGGTGAAATCATCCTGTTTATCGATGAATTGCATACATTGGTAGGCGCAGGTAAAAGTGATGGTGCGATGGATGCCGGCAACATGCTGAAACCTGCATTGGCACGTGGCGAATTGCGCTGTGTGGGTGCGACAACCCTGGATGAATACCGTCAATATATTGAAAAAGATGCTGCACTTGAGCGTCGTTTCCAAAAAGTGCTGGTAGATGAACCGAGTGTCGAAGACACGATTGCGATTCTACGTGGCCTGAAAGACCGTTATGCAACGCATCATGGTGTACAAATTCTGGATTCTGCGATTATTGCAGCGGCAAAAATGTCACACCGTTATATTACCGATCGCCAGTTGCCCGATAAAGCCATTGACCTGATTGATGAAGCTGCATCCCGTATCAAAATGGAGCTAGATTCCAAACCTGAAGCGCTAGATAAACTGGAGCGCCGTCTGATCCAGCTGAAAATGCAGCTTGAAGCAGTGAAAAAAGATGAGGATAGCGGTGCCAAAGGCGAGATTAAGCATCTGACCCAACAGATTGAAACGGTCGAGAAAGAATACCAAGATCTGGAAGAAATCTGGCGTGCAGATAAAGCCTTGGTGGCTGGCAACAAGGATATCCAAGTTAAACTGGATCAGGCACGTATAGCCCTAGATAAAGCACAGCGCGAAGGTGATCTGGCAGAGGCAGCACGCTATCAGTATGGCGTGATTCCTGAATTGCAAAAGCAGCTAGAGCGCATTGAAGCAGCGGAGGAAAGCGAGTCACCAAAACTGTTGCGTGACAAGGTGACCGAGAATGAAATTGCGGAAGTCGTCAGTGCGGCTACCGGTATTCCTGTCGCGAAAATGCTGCAGGGTGAGCGTGACAAACTGCTGCATATGGAAGAATTCCTGCATAAACGTGTGGTGGGTCAAGATGAAGCCGTGGTGGCCGTATCCAATGCCGTGCGCCGTTCACGTGCTGGCCTGTCTGATCCTAACCGGCCAAGTGGTTCGTTCCTGTTCCTTGGACCGACTGGTGTAGGTAAAACAGAACTAACCAAAGCCTTGGCAAACTTCCTGTTTGACAGTGACGATGCAATGATCCGGATCGACATGTCCGAGTTTATGGAAAAACACTCGGTAAGCCGTCTGGTTGGTGCACCTCCGGGTTATGTAGGCTATGAAGAAGGCGGGGTACTGACAGAAGCTGTGCGCCGTAAACCGTACAGCGTGCTCTTGTTCGATGAAGTCGAAAAAGCACATCCGGATGTATTTAACATCTTGCTGCAAGTGCTGGATGATGGTCGTTTAACTGATTCCCAAGGCCGTGTAGTAGATTTTAAAAATACCGTGATTGTCATGACTTCGAATCTGGGTTCACAAGACGTTCGCGAGTTAGGTGAAGGCGCAACACGCGATGAAGTTCGGACAGTGGTGATGAATGCGGTATCTGAACATTTCCGTCCAGAATTTATTAACCGTATTGATGAAATTGTCGTATTCCACGCACTGGAAAAAGACCAGATTCGCGGTATTGCCGATATTCAGCTGGACCGTTTACGTCAACGCCTAGCCGAACGGGATATGCGCCTGTCGGTAGATGATACTGCCTTTGAGCAATTGATTGAGGTCGGGTTTGATCCACTGTATGGTGCACGTCCGCTAAAACGCGCGATTCAGCAACGTATTGAAAATGGACTGGCTCAGAAAATTCTTGCGGGAGAATTCCAGCCGGGCGATACGATTCTGGTAAGAGCGGAACATGGTGAGCTGGTTTTTGAAAAAATGAAACTCAGCTAAGTTTCAATCCAGTTTATTATATGTTCCATGAAAAAACCCAGTTCAATTGAACTGGGTTTTTTATTTGTGACTGGATATTAGTCGCAAGTCTATAAGGAATTAAACTTGCGGATGACGGATTTTCCAGGCACGGTGAATCTTTTGATTCCGCTTAAAGTCAGGACCAATGGTTTCCTGGGTAATTTCTTCAACATCAAAGAACGCCAGAATTTCTTCATCCATCTCAAAACCACGATAGTTATTTGAGAAATACAGGGTACCATCGCTGGTTAAACGGTTCATGGCACGTTTCAGCAGGGATAAATGGTCACGCTGGACATCAAAGGTACCGTAGAATTTCTTCGAGTTCGAAAACGTTGGCGGATCAATAAAGATCAGGTCATATTGCTCATGGCCTTCTTTCAGCCATTCGAAACAGTCAGAGGCAAAGAACTGGTGTTGTTCATCCGCATGATCCACGGTTAAACCGTTCAGGACAAAGTTTTCTTTTGACCAGTTTAAATAAGTATTCGACAGATCGACGCTGGTGGTGCTCGCAGCACCGCCCAAAGCAGCATGTAAACTTGCCGTTGAGGTATAGCTGTATAAGTTCAGGAAGTGTTTGCCTTTTGCTTCACGTGCAATACGTAAACGCATTTGACGGTGATCCAGGAATAGACCGGTATCCAGATAATCGGTCAGGTTGACCAAAATCTTGGCCTTGCCTTCCTGTACGATAAAACGCTTGGATGCTGTACTTTGTTTGGTGTACTGGTTTTTGCCCTCCTGACGCGCACGGGTCTTGATAAAGATCGCATCACGGCCCAAACCGGTCACGGCGCGAATTGCCTGTAAGGCCAGGTTGAAACGTTTCTTGGCTTTTTCCGGATCAATGGTTTTAGGTGGCGCGTATTCTTGTACATGCAAACGCTCGCCATACAAATCTACTGCGACGTTAAAATCAGGTAAATCTGCATCATAGAGACGTAAACAATGGATCTGTTCCTTAACTGCCCATTTTTTTAGAGCTTGTATGTTTTTGGTCAGACGGTTGGCAAACTCCATCGCACCTTCAATCGGCTCAAACTGCTGAGGCTGCCAGCTTTCTAGGAATGGACGTACCACCGCGGCCGGTTTAACCGTACCGAAACGGATATAAATCGGCAATTTACCATTCATCAAACGCAGGATTTGCGGATCATTGAATGCCAGCACGTCGGCCTGTTCCACTTGGGAGGCAATCACAGCCGCTTTTTGATTCGGGAAATTCTTTTGCAGTAAAGCTGATAAACCAAGGTATAAAGAACGGTTTTGGGCTTTATCACCGAGACGTTCACCATAAGGCGGGTTGGTCACGAAGAATACTTTCTTGCCTTCTGCATGAAAATCAGGCCAGTCATTTAAAGTCCGTTCTTCAATCATGATATTGTCGAGTGCGGATTCAAAACCCGCCGCGATAATATTTTGTCTGGTGGCTTTAACCGCTTCCCAGTCCGCATCGAAGGCATAGAATTGTGGTAATGGATTTTCCATTGCCGCTTGATGGCGCTCAGCTGCTTCTGCCTTGATGCTCATCCAGAGTTCATGGTCATGACCATTCCAGCCATTAAAACCGAAACGACGGACCAGACCAGGCGCACGGTCGGTCAGGATCATCAGTGATTCAATAATGAACGTTCCTGAACCACACATTGGATCAACCACGATATCCGGATTTAACGCTTTTAAACCACCTTTTTGCAGAATCGCAGCGGCCAGGTTTTCCTTGATCGGGGCGTCAGTCATGAACCGGCGGTAACCGCGTTTATGCAAAGAGTCGCCAGACAGGTCCAGGCAGTAAGTATGTTCTTTCTTGCCTGCCAGAATATACATGGTGATTTCAGGCTGTTTGGTATCAATGTTTGGACGTTTGCCTACCGCTTCCATAAAGGAATCTACGACACCATCTTTGGCACGTAAAGTTGCAAACTGGGTATTGACCTTGATATCACGCTCGACATGCAAACGAATCGCAAAGGTACTTTGTGGTGCAAAAATCAGCGACCAGTCAAAGCTGAGAGCCCCTTCATAGAGTTCTTCTGCCACATCACGGGCATCATGAGAAAATTCAATTTCATGCGTGTGGATCGGCATCAAGACACGTGAAGCCAGACGTGACCACATGCAGATACGATAAGCATTTTCCAGGGTGCCTTTAAAGGTTAGACGGCCCGGAAAACGCTCAATATTCTGAACACCTAAGCCTTGAATTTCTTCTTCTAATAAGGTTTCCAGCCCATCGGCACAGGTGACCCAATAATTGCTTAAACGTGGAGAGGTATTCATATAATAGAGAGACCAAAAAAGATAAATAAAAACTGCGCTAAGTTTACCGTATTTTTATATTGAAAGCTTTTTAAATTCTCTGAAAGGCCTGAGCTGCTTTAGAGAAAATGCGTATTTGTATCATAAATTAAGAAACTGGTACGTATTTTGCTCTATCCACTGCAAATCAGGCAGTCAGTCGATGGGGAGTGATGGCTGCCTGATTTTTCAATTTTATAATGAGGGTGAAGATGTTAGAGAATCAGTTACGCAACCATGACGCTTTTTCAGTGGCCACTTTAATTTATGCGCGTTTACGACGTGTTTCCGGTCGGGTAATTGATGCACTTTATTTGGCAGAAAATCTGGACTATGCCCGGCATGTGATTCAGCTGGCAGAGCAGACCCAGGACCCAGAGTTGAGTCATCTGATCCAGCGCCTGAGAATGGTACTGGAGATTTCGGAAACAGGACAAGGTTCTGAAGTAGAATCCGCGAACCTAAGCCAGCAGAATGAGCTGATCTCGGTCGAACCGGATGAAGATGATATCTATCGTGCACAAGTGTCACATCGTTATATTGGTGCATTACGCTAGACAGGAGAGGGTGTGAATGCTCCAGACTGAAGCACCCATTTTTTAATATTTAAAATCAGCAGGATGTAAATCGGGTTAAATTATCTTGTTGAAAAAATAAAGATGAATCTGATTTTCTGTTTTTATTGTTCAGATGCTTTTTGTACAAGTAGCAACGTGCCCAACTATAAAAATTCGCCAATCTCTGTATAATATGTTGACTTAACGCATAAGGAATCTCTCATGCACTTGGCGGCATTGCATACACCGAGCCAGATTCAACTCAATAAAGAAGGTAATCTAAAACACTTCTTGACCATCGAAGGTCTTTCTAAAGAAACCCTGACAAAAATATTGGACACTGCACAGTCCTTTTTTAATGACCAAAATCAGCTGATCACCAATAATTTGCTGGAAGGCAAAACGGTGATGAACCTGTTCTTCGAAAATTCTACCCGTACCCGAACCACCTTTGAAGCCGCTGCCAAGCGCCTTTCTGCCAATGTTCTCAATATCGATATTGCCCGCTCGAGTACGTCTAAAGGTGAAACCCTGCGTGACACTTTATGGAATCTGGAAGCCATGGCAGCCGATATTTTCGTGGTACGTCATTCATCTTCTGGAGCGGCACATTTTATTGCCAAAGATGTCTGCCCAGACGTCGCCATTATTAACGCCGGTGATGGCCGTCATGCGCATCCAACGCAAGCCATGCTGGACATGCTGACCATTCGCCGTGAAACCAATAAAAAATTCGAAGAAATGTCGATCGCTATTATTGGCGATATCAAGCATTCGCGTGTGGCACGTTCAGATGTGGCAGCCTTGCAAACTTTGGGCTGTCAAGATATTCGAGTGATTGCACCCAATACTTTGTTGCCATTAGGCTTTGAAGAATATGGCGATGGTGTTCGTCTGTTTAACAAGATGGAAGAGGGCATTCAAGACTGCGACGTGATTATTACGCTACGTATTCAAAACGAGCGGATTGATTCTCCAGCACTTGCCTCGCAAGCCGAGTTTTACAAAATGTATGGTCTGAACAAAGAACGTCTCGCGATGGCCAAGCCTGATTGTATCGTGATGCATCCGGGACCAATGAACCGTGGGGTAGAAATTGATTCCAGCATTGCAGATGGCTCACAGTCGGTGATTCTGCATCAGGTGACCAATGGTATTGCAGTGCGTATGGCAGTACTGGCACTGGCGATGCAGGGTCAGTTACAGGAACAGGGTTTGATTGAAGCGATTGCGGTATAAGGAATAAGTCATGTCTATTGTAAAAATTGAAAATGTCCGTGTTCTCGACCCAATTGCAAAAACAGATTCGATCGAAACGGTTTATCTCGAAAATGGTAAGCGTGTAGAGGCATCCTCAGACGTTGCCGAGACCCTTGATGGTCAAGGCAAATGGCTGATGCCTACCATGGTTGACCTGTGTGCACGTTTACGTGAACCGGGTCAACAGCAACACGGTACGCTTAAGTCTGAAGGGAAAGCGGCTCGTGAAAATGGTATTTTGCACGTATTTACCCCACCAGATTCAAAACCGATTGTTCAAGACAATGGTGCGCTGATTCACGGCCTGGTTGAAAAAGCCATGCTGGATGGTGGTATCTATCTTCAAGTGATTGGTGCGCAAACCCAAGGCCTAAATGGTCAACAGCCGGCAAATATGGCGGGTCTGAAAAAAGGCGGTTGTACTGCCGTTTCCAATGCCAGCGCGCCGTTTGCCAATGATGATGTAGTCCTGCGTACACTTGAATATGCCGCAGGTTTAGACCTGACAGTGGTGTTCTATGCAGAAGAACCACAAATTGCCAAAGATGGCTGCGTACATGAAGGTTTTATTGCTTCACGTCAGGGCTTGCCAATGATTCCGGCACTGGCTGAAACCGTGGCAATCGCCAAATACTTGCTCATGATTGAAGCCACCCATGTACGCGCACACTTCGGTCTGTTGTCTTGTGGTGCATCTGTCGAATTGATCCGTATTGCCAAGGAAAAAGGTTTGCCGGTGACCTGTGATGTAGCAATGCATCAGCTGCATTTGACCGATCATTTGATTGACGGTTTTAATTCTCTTGCACATGTGCGTCCACCGCTTCGTTCAGAACAGGATAAAGAATTGCTGCGTCAGGGAGTAAAATCCGGTGTGATTGATGCAATCTGCACCCATCATGAACCACTGAGCAGCTCTGCGAAAATGGCGCCGTTTGCAGAAACGCAACCAGGATTCACTGCTTTTGATACTTATGTGCCTTTTGGTCTGCAACTGATTCGTGAGGGGTTGTTAACTCCACTGGAATGGGTAGAAAAAGTAACCTTGGCTCCGGCTCGTGTTGCACAAATGGCAGATCGCTGGGTAAATGAATCAGGTTGGGTGCTGCTAGATCCGGAACTGGAATGGACCCTGGATAAAGAAAGCATCGTGTCACAAGGTAAGAATACACCGTTAATCAATCAAAAAGTGCTGGGTAAAGTGATTCAAACTTATGTTGCTTAAGTAAGACAAACTTTATAAAAGTCAGCTTCGGCTGGCTTTTTTTTATTTTTTAAATTGTATTGGCGAAATGCCACACTAACAAAAATAGTGAAACTTTATGATATTCATACAATTATTTACATTTTCAAAAAATAGGGATCGTTACACTGCTTAAATATTAAACATTAGAAAAATCAAAAGAATGGTGACGATTATGAATATAGACTTTATAGAACGCTTAAAAAGTGATGTTACGGCGATTGTTCTTCAAGGTGAAACCGAGCATTTATTTGCCAAAGATCAAGCTTTGGCGCAGTTCTATCCCGTATTTTTAAGTATATTACGTGCTCGTCCCGCCTGGATCGAGATTCTTGGTCAGCAACTCAATCCAAAGATTCATGAATTATTCAATGCAAATCCGGCATTAAAGCAGCAGTTTCTGGATCAACTTGATCAGAGTGCACCACAAGAAGAAATAGAACAGACCCTGAATCGGTCAATTGTACCGACCATGAATTTCTTACAGACTGAAGCAGGGGCTTCAAGTCAGGAAGCCATTAGCCATTTGCTTGAAACTCATGCCGATTCGATTCAGCGCGCCTTGCCTGTTTGGGCTGGACCCATTCTGGCAGCGCTTGGTGTTTCCCCATTGGCCGGACACAGTTTAAATCAAGAACCTGTGCTTGAAGCGGAACCCATTATTGTGGTTCAGGAAGAGAGAAAAACAAGCTTTTTATGGCCCGTTATCATTTTTCTGATTCTGGCGGCTTTAACCCTATTTTTTATTCGTAGCTGTATGCATGATGATGATCCACAAGCCGGTCAGGACGGGCAGGTTGCCAGTGAAGCTGTAGCCGCCCAACCTGCTTCTTTGCAATTGAGTACGGGTAGCAATGGTGAAATTATAAGTTGCCAGATAGGGTTGAATAATCCGCAATATATGGAAATTCTGCAAAACGAGATTAAACAGATTTTTAATTATAATATTGGTTGCGGTACGTTGAGTAGTGATGCCTATCATTCAGAATTCACCGATCAGGATACTATTCCAACTGTTTTGAGAGCAATCCAGGGAATGCCAAATGTATCACTGGACTGGGTGGGCAATCAGGTTTTGGTGCGTGCAGCAACCAATGCTGAAGCTGAGCGTCTGGCAGCACAAATTCGTAGTCTGGCAAAAAATGTTACGGTAGTGACTCAACAGCCTCTAAATAACAGTGAGATAATCAGTAGTGCCAACAGTGAAGCAGAACAGGCGCTGGCTAGCATTAAGGAGGACGATGTTAAAGCATTGGATGTAGCGACTGCACTCAATTTACAGATTATCAATTTTGATACCGCCTCTACCGAAGTTCCAGAGGTCAATAAATTGGTGCTGGATCAGGCTGCTGCATTATTGCAACGTGCGCCACAAGTTATCCTGAAAGTTAAAGGACATGCTGATGCTCAAGGCAGCGAAGCAGAGAATAAGGCGCTGTCTGTGCAACGTGCCCAAGCGGTGACCGACTACCTCGTTCAACAAGGCGTCGATCCTGCACAGTTACAGGCAGTTGGCATGGGAGCGGATCAGCCAGTTGAACCTAATGCCACACCTGCCGGGCAGTTCCAGAACCGTCGCGTGACCTTTGAAGTCGTCAATACTGAAACGGGAGTGGTACGTGAAGTAGATGATGAAGGTGTGGTGGAGAAGACAGCAAATTAAGAGAACGGCCTAAATAAAAAAGGACGAATTTTTGTCCTTTTTTATTATCTTAAATTAAGAAAATACTGGCGGGCTATAGGTCATGGTTCTTCCCAGGAACCAGAGCAGGAACAGTACCAAAGGCAGATGGAAAATCAGCTGGGTAACCGTAAATCCAATCACATCTTTGGCTTTTAATTTCAGGATACCGAGCATCGGCAGCATAAAGAAAGGGTTAATCAGATTAGGCAAGGCTTCTGCCGCATTATAAATCTGCACCGACCAGCCCAGATGCACTTTCAGGTCATGTGCTGCCTGCATCACATAGGGTGCTTCGATAATCCATTTGCCTCCACCGGATGGAATAAAGAAGCCCAGAATTGCTGAATAAAGTCCCATCACGATGGCAAAGGTTTCCTGAGAAGCAATGGAAACGAAAAATTCGGCAATATAATGTGACAATGACAGATCGGCCGGGTTTAGTGCATTGGTCATCATAAAGGCAATACTGCCATACAACGGAAACTGGATCAGTACTCCTGAAATAGCCGGAACAGCCTTGGAGACTGCATTCAGGAAATTTCGTGGTGTACCGTGCAAGGCCACGCCCAAAATCAGAAAGATAAAGTTATAGGTATTTAAGCTGGAAATGGCCAGAATCGGATTACTTTTGGAAAATTCGTTAAACATCCAGACTGCGCCCAGAATCACGATCAAAATGCTTAAAATGGGTGAATTTTCCAGCCAATCCCCCGGTCTTTTTTCGGCAGATACTTCCGGTTTTTCTTCTTCAATCTGAATCGGGAAGTGTTCAATGGTTTTAATGTCAGAGCCTTTAGGTGCTGACCAGTAAGCAATTGCGATTGAAGCTACAATCAGTACCGCCGTCATGATCATGGATTGCGGCAGGAAAATAGTCTCGGTAAATGGAATCACGCCCGTCAGGTTATAAATCGGTTCAGGCAGACTGCTTTTATTGGCCTGTAACTGTGCAGCTGAAGAACTGATGCCCAGTGCCCAGGTCGCACCCATCCCGATAATCGCGGCAGCCGCAGCAGCGCGGTAATCCATGTTAAGCTCTTTACGCTGTGCCAGTGCAATCACTAGAAGTGCAGTCAGTACAGTACTCATGGCCCAGTTAATCAGGGAAATTAACAGGCTGACCGTGGCGACCAGGACAATCGCACCACGACCGGAATGCGGCAAGCGTGCCATTTTCTGGATCAGCAGCTGGACAGGCTTGGATACGGAAACCACATAACCGACCACGATCAGCATGCACATCTGCAAGGTAAAGGGAATCAAGCTCCAGAAGCCGTCTCCAAAGGAAATCGCGACATCCTGTGCCGGTGCACCAATTCCGATGGCGGCAATCGCCACAATGATGACACCGAGTAGGGCAAAAATATAAGAATCCGGAAACCATTTTTCAGACCAGTCGCTGACGCGCATGGCGAAGCGCTGCAAAATATTTTGTTGAGTTTGCATGATTAAAATCCATTTATTCTGCAATTATTATTTTGAAATGAAGCAGCTATATATAAAAAAGCCCTTAAGAAATTTTATTCTTAAGGGCTGGCTAGATCAGGCAGCGTTACGTAGTAGCGCTACCCCAGTGACTTTTTGAATCTCTTCAAAACTTACCTCTGGTGCCAGTTCAACCAGTCGAATTCCATCAGGAGTAACATCCAGTACACCGAGGTCGGTAATAATCCGGTTCACCACAGCTTGGCCGGTAAGGGGCAGGCTACATTGCGGTACAATCTTCGGTGTACCATCTTTGGCGCAGTGTTCCATCAAGACCACGACCTTTTGTACACCCGCGACCAGATCCATGGCACCACCCATGCCTTTGACCTTTTTGCCCGGAATCATCCAGTTGGCCAGATCACCAGTTTCAGACACTTCCATTGCACCCAGAATGGCAATATTGACATGACCGCCACGGATCATGGCAAAGGAATCGGCACTTGAGAAAAATGAAGCACCTTTACGCGCTGTGACCGTCTGTTTACCGGCATTGATCAGGTCGGCATCGATAGTCTCCTCGGTTGGAAATTCGCCAATCCCCAGCAAACCATTTTCCGACTGCAGCCAGACATTGATATTTTCCGGAATATAATTCGCGACTAGCGTCGGCAGGCCAATCCCTAAATTGACATAGAAACCATCTTCAAGCTCTTGTGCTGCGCGCTGCGCCATTTGATTACGTGTCCAAGCCATGATCAAGCCTCCGCCTTTAAAGTCATCTGTTCAATGCGTTTTTCCGGTTGGGTATTCAGTACAATCCGGTTCACATAAATGCCGGGTAGATGGATTTCATCCGGCTCCAGCACGCCAATTTCGACAATTTCTTCAACTTCAGCAATGGTGACTTTACCCGCCATGGCACAGACCGGATTAAAGTTTTGGGCGGTTTTACGGAAAATCAGGTTGCCAGCTTTATCTGCCTTATAGGCTTTGACTAGCGCCACATCGGCAGTTAAAGATTCTTCCAGAATGTAAGACTTGCCATTAAATTCACGGACATCCTTACCTTCAGCGATCACGGTTCCGACACCCGTCGCCGTATAAAAAGCCGGAATACCGGCACCGCCAGCACGTAATTTTTCTGCCAGTGTACCCTGTGGGGTCAGTTCAACTTCCAGTTCGCCATTTAAATATTGACGTTCAAACTCTTTATTTTCACCGACATAAGATGAAATCATTTTTTTAATCTGTTTGGTTTCCAGCAGAAGTCCGAGACCGAAGCCGTCTACGCCGGCATTGTTGGAAATACAGGTGAGTTGTTTAGCACCTGTTTCTTTTAAAGCTACGATCAAAGCTTCTGGAATACCGCATAAACCAAAACCACCAACGGCCAGGGTATGACCATCTTGCACCACATCCTTTAAGGCGGATTGAGCGCTGTCATAAACCTTGTTTGACATCTTGTCACCTCTATTATTGTTGTAGCAGACTTCAATCTGCTGCTTATATCCTTATGGTTTGCTTAAGATCATTTTGCTCAAGCAAGCTTATTTTCAAGCACAGGCTTTTTGCCAATAGGCATTGGCATAATTGGATGGATTATTGCGCTGCAAGACTTCACTGATATTACGGCTGGCCTGCATCAGGGCGTCTAGCTGAATACCGGTTTCAAAGCCCATATTCGAGAGCAGGTAATACAGGTCTTCAGTTGAAACATTGCCTGAAGCCCCTTTGGCATAAGGGCAGCCACCTAAGCCTGCAATGGATGAATCAAATACGCGAATGCCTTGTAATAGCGACTGGTAGATATTCGCAATCGCCATGCCGTAAGTATTATGAAAATGGCCTGCCAAAACTTTAGCATCAAGTTCAGCCAGACAAGCCTCCCAGACATTTTTCACCCGATCCGGTGTTGCTGTACCAATGGTTTCACCCAATGACACTTCGTAGCAGCCCATCTCCAGCAAACGCTGGGTGACTTTTACCACCTGCTTTGGATCAATGGCACCTTCATAAGGACAGTCCACCATGCAGGAGACATAGCCGCGCACCTTAATGTCATTGGCTTTGGCGGCTGCCATGACATCGGCAAACTTCTCGAAGCTTTCATCAATCGAGCAATTGATGTTTTTGCGGGTAAAGCTTTCAGAAGCAGCGGTAAATACCGCTACTTCCTTGCAACCCACAGCCAGTGCCGATTCAAAACCTTTCAGATTTGGGGTCAGCAGACTGAACTGAATATTTGGATCTTGAGGTAGGCTGGCAAAGAGCACATCACTGTCTGCCATTTGCGGTACCCATTTGGCTGAAACGCAGGAACCAACTTCGATGGACTGCAGACCGGTTTTCATCAGGTCTAGAATCAGGTTTTTCCGGTCATCCAATGTCAATGGTGTTTTTTCATTTTGCAGGCCATCGCGTGGCCCGACTTCTACGATTTTGACAAAATCCGTCATGCCACTTCCTCCGCCAGTGGCTGGAATTCGACCAGTTCATCACCAGCTTTAACCTGATCACCCTTCTGGAAATATGAACTTGCGATGATGCCGTCATGCGGTGCACGAATTGAATATTCGATCTTCATGGCTTCCAGCGTCATCAGCACATCATCTTTTTTGACTTTGTCATTGGCTGCCACGAGCACCTGGGTAATGACACCTGGCATTGGCGCGATCAGATTATTTTCCGTGCCTTGTTCATCCTGATTATTAAAATCAGACTTCAGGTAATTGAACTTATAGCTTTGACCATTCTGGAACAGGGTAATGCCTTGCTCAGTCTGGCTAAAAGCCAGTTTTTGCTGTTTACCCGCCAGTTGCAACGCTAAAGTATGGGCATCGACGAGCTGACCTTGAATCTCAATCTGCTGACCGTTATAGCTGGCGACAAATCCTTGATCTTGGGTGCTGAACTGAGCTTTTAGGGTAAAACCATTACGTTGTAATTGCACTGTATGGCTATTTTTCTGGTTCAGGCGCCAGAATGCTTTTTGCTGCCACACCGGATTGCTTGGAACGGGGTTCTGTGCCTGACGTGACAGTAGCTCAATCAGTGCGGCACTAACTACCAGTTCGGCACTGATATCCGCAGAAGGTTTGAGCAGGAATTCTTCTTCACGTTGAATCAGGCCAGTATCTAAATGTGCATTTTTAAACGATTCGCACAGCACTAGGCGATCTAGAAAAGCAATATTGTTACCCAGACCATCAACATGGAACTGACCCAGTGCATGGTGCATTTGGGTCAAGGCTGCTTCACGGTTTTTGCCCCAGACAATCAGTTTGGCAATCATCGGATCATAATAGGTGCTGATTTCATCACCTTCGACAATACCGCTATCGACACGGACACAGTCACTTTGCTCTGGATAATGCAGGTAGCTGATCTGACCAATCGCAGGAATAAAGCCTTTTTCCGGTTCTTCGGCATAGACACGAGCTTCGAGTGCATGTCCATGAATCTGCAATTCATGCTGCTGTTTCGGTAAAGGTTCACCAAAGGCCACGCGCAGTTGCCATTCCACCAGATCCTGTCCGGTAATCATTTCCGTCACTGGATGTTCAACCTGAAGACGGGTGTTCATTTCCATGAAGTAAGCTGTGCCGTCTTGCTCCACGATAAACTCGACTGTACCGGCACCGACATAGTTCACTGCACGCGCAGCATCAATCGCCGCCTGACGCATCGCCTCCAGTTTGTCTTCCGGCATTTTTGGAGCTGGTGCTTCTTCCAGCACTTTCTGGTGACGGCGCTGTACCGAGCAATCACGTTCGAACAGATGTACATAATTGCCGTGGGTATCACCAAACACCTGCACTTCAATATGACGTGGCTGAATCACATAGCGTTCAATCAGAACGTCTTCATTGCCAAAACTTGAACGTGCTTCACTCTTACATGAAGCAAGCGAGCTAAGAAAATCTTCGCTGCGTTCCACCAGACGCATGCCTTTACCGCCACCGCCGGCACTGGCCTTGATCAGCACCGGATAGCCAATATTGTCTGCCTGCTTTTTCAGGAAGTCAGCATCCTGATTGGTGCCGTGATAACCAGGGGTTAAAGGTACACCGGCTTTTTCCATCAAGGCTTTAGAGGTCGCTTTCAGGCCCATTGCCAGAATGGCTGCTACCGGTGGACCAATAAAAGTGATATTATTGGCTTGGCATGCTTCGGCAAACTGGTCATTTTCAGACAGGAAACCATAACCCGGATGAATCGCCTGGGCACCCGTGCTTTTGGCTGCCTGAATAATGCGATCAATCTGTAAATAACTTTGTGCAGCTGGCGATTCACCAATATAGATCGCTTCATCGGCCAGTTTGACATGCTGTGCCTGCGCATCGGCATCAGAATAGACGGCAACGGTGGCGATACCTAATTTCTTCGCTGTACGAATCACACGGCAGGCAATTTCACCACGGTTGGCAATTAAAATCTTTTCAAACATCATAGGATCCTTCTTGTTGTTATGCCGTGGTCTTGATCCAGGCCGGGCTTTGTTTGTTCAAAAATGCATTCAGTCCATTTTTCGCCTCATCTCCCTGGCGAATATGGGCAATATGCTGTGCTGTTTTAAGCAGTAAATCTTCGGTCAAAACCTGTTGGTCAACCAGTTGAATCAACTGTTTGGATGCGCTCTGTGCAGCAGGGCCACCCAATAAAAGTGTTTCCACAATTTCATCAATTTTGCTGTCGAGCTGTTCAGGTATAGTGACTTCATGTGCAAGACCAATACTTTTGGCCTGTTCAGCAGTAATCCGCTCGGCGGTCAGGAAATAACGTGAGGCCTGACGGGCCCCAATCGCACGAATCACATACGGGCTGATGGTCGAAGGTGCCAAGCCTAAACGTACTTCCGACGTCGCAAACTTGGCATCGGTACTGGCGATGCAGATATCACAGGCCGAAGCCAGTCCCATGCCGCCGCCAAAGGCAATACCATGTACCCGGGCAATCGTTGGCTGTTTCAAGGTTGCCAGACTTTGCAGCATTTTTGCCAGTTTGAGCGCATCCGCCTCATTGTCTGCCTGTGATGCCTGACCGGCCTGTTTCATCCAGTTCAGGTCAGCGCCCGCAGAGAAACTTTTGCCACGACCTGCCAGAATCACGACACGCACATCGTCACGGTTATTGAGAGACTGGAAGCAAGTATGCAGTTCTTCAATGACTTGGGTATTAAAGGCATTGTGCAGTTCAGCGCGATTAATCCAGACCGTTGCCACCTGATTCTGCTGTTCGAGCTGTAAAAATTGATAATCCATTTTTGAAACCTCTTACATACGGAACACGCCGAATTTGGTTGGTTGGATGGGCGCATTCAGGGCTGTAGCCAGACTCAAGGCTAGTACTTCACGCGATTGCGCTGGATCAATCACACCATCATCCCATAAACGCGATGATGCATAATAAGGATGGCCTTGGCGTTCGTATTGGTCACGAATCGGTTGTTTAAACTGGTCTTCTTCTTCTGCTGACCAGCTGCCACCTTTCTGTTCAATCTGGTCACGTTTTAAGGTCGACAAAACGCTGGATGCCTGTTCACCGCCCATCACTGAAATACGCGAGTTTGGCCAGGTCCACATAAAGCGTGGCGAATAAGCACGACCACACATGCCGTAGTTGCCGGCACCAAAAGAACCACCAATCACTAGAGTCAACTTAGGCACATTGGCGTTGGCGACGGCCATCACCAGTTTGGCACCATTTTTGGCAATGCCTTCATTTTCATACTGGCGACCGACCATAAAGCCGGTAATGTTTTGCAGGAAAATCAGTGGAATATTGCGTTGGGTACACAGTTCAATAAAATGTGCGCCTTTTTGGGCAGACTCGGAAAATAAAATCCCGTTATTGGCAATTATCCCGACCGGCATGCCATAGAGCTTGGCAAAACCGGTCACCAAGGTAGTGCCGAAACGTGCTTTGAACTCGTCAAAACGTGAGCCATCGACAATACGCGCGATCACTTCACGGATATCAAAAGGCTTGCGTGCGTCACTCGGCACAATGCCGTACAGTTCCGAACTGTCAAACAGCGGCGCTTCGATTTCATCTGCGGTTTTGTTTGGCTTTTTGTTCAGGTTGGCCACGATGTTGCGGGCAATTGCAAGTGCATGTTCATCATTTTCTGCCAGATGATCAGCCACACCAGACAAACGGGTATGCACATCACCACCACCGAGATCCTCACTGGAAACCACTTCACCGGTAGCTGCCTTAACCAGAGGAGGGCCGCCGAGGAAAATCGTGCCCTGATTGCGGACAATAATGGTTTCATCCGACATGGCGGGAACATAAGCACCGCCTGCAGTACAGCTACCCATCACCACTGCAATCTGGGCGATACCTTGGCTCGACATACGTGCCTGATTGTAGAAAATACGGCCGAAGTGATCGCGGTCTGGAAATACTTCATCCTGTAAAGGCAAATATGCACCGCCTGAATCCACCAGATAAATACAGGTCAGATGGTTCTGTTCGGCAATTTCCTGGGCACGTAAATGCTTTTTCACTGTTAATGGATAATAAGTACCGCCTTTCACCGTAGCATCATTGGCGATGATCATGCAGGTCACACCGTTGACCTGACCAACACCAGCGACCACACCTGCGGCAGGAACATCATCCTGATACACCTGATAGGCAGCCAGTTGACCAATTTCCAGAAAAGCGGTTCCTGGATCAATCAGGTGATTAATCCGTTCACGTGGTAACAGCTTGCCGCGATCTAAATGTTTTTGGCGGGCAGTTTCGCCGCCACCCAAAGCAATTTTTTCAACTTTCTGTTTTAGGTCATCCACCAGTTGCAGCATGGCAGTCTGGTTGGTTTTAAACTCTTCACTACGTATATTGATTTTGCTCGATAACTGATTCATGACGAACATCCTTGTTTTATTCTAAGTGTTAAGATTTAGGCTGTTTCGTTGAAAAGTTCACGGCCAATCAGCATGCGGCGGATTTCTGAAGTACCGGCGCCAATTTCATACAGTTTGGCATCGCGCCATAAACGGCCTGCAGCAAACTCGTTGATATAACCGTTACCACCTAAAGTCTGAATGGTTTCACCCGCCATCCAGGTCGCTTTTTCAGCAGCATATAAAATGGCACTGGCAGCATCTTTACGCAGGCTACGGCTATGTTCGGCCTTGTCACATTCGGCGCCGACCGCATAAACCAGTGCCTTACATGCCAGCCAGGTCGAATACATGTCGGCAATTTTGCCCTGCATTAACTGGAATTCACCCAGTGCCTGACCAAACTGTTTACGGTCATGAATATACGGAATCACGGTGTCCATGCAGGCATCCATAATCCCCAGCGGGCCAGCACTCAATACGGCACGCTCGTAATCCAGCCCGCTCATCAAGACTTTGGTGCCATTGCCGACGCCGCCCATGACGTTTTCTTTCGGAACTTCAACATTGTCAAAAAATAGAGGATAAGTATTGGAACCGCGCATACCCAGTTTGTCCAAATGCGTGCCGTGGCTGAAACCTGACATATTTTTCTCTACCAGAAAGGCAGTCATGCCTTTGGCACCGGCCTGCAAATCAGTTTTTGCATAGACCACCAGGACATCGGCATCGCCACCATTGGTGATCCACATTTTTGAACCATTCAGCAGGTAGTGATCGCCTTTGTCTTCCGCTTTGAGCTTCATGCTCACCACATCCGAGCCTGCATTCGGTTCAGACATTGCCAAGGCACCGACATATTCACCTGAAATCAGTTTAGGCAGATAACGCTGTTTCTGTTCTTCCGTACCATTTCGCTTAATTTGGTTCACACATAGGTTAGAATGTGCGCCATAGGACAAACCAATGGATGCTGAAGCACGGGAAATTTCCTGCATGGCAATGATATGGGCCAGATAACCGAAATTTGAACCGCCATATTCCTCACTGACCGTTAAACCGAGCAGGCCCATCTCGCCAAATTTTTTCCAGAGTTGAGCCGGAAACTCATTGTCACGGTCGACCTGTTGGGCAATCGGGGCAATTTCCTTGGCGCAAAATGCGGCCACTGAATCACGAAGCGCAATCAGAGTTTCATCTAAACCGAAATCCAAGCTTTGTAAATTCATTCTTCATCCATCCTGAGGTTATATTTGTTGTGTCCAAAAAAGCATTTTTGTTGTGCTTGAGGTTTAACATACAACGAAAAAATAAAAAAGTGAATCTATATTCACAAAATGATTTACAATTCATTTTATCTTGTTGAGATTAATTTTATGAGTTATAAAAGATCATCATTGATGCAGGAACGGATGGAACAAAATCGTCTGTCGATTTTGCAATCTGCTCGTGAACTGATTACTGAAGGGGGCTTTAAAGAGGCGTCGATACAGGCGATTGCAGAACGCGCAGGCGTATCTACAGGGCTGGTCTATCGATATTTCGAGAATAAAAGCCAGATTTTAATTGAGGTTTTGTCGGCGGCAATTCAGCATGAAGTCGGAATTTTAGTCCATATTGCTGAATCGGATTTATCGGCAAGACTGAAATTGCAAAAATCTGTTACAACTTTTGTGAAGCGTGCCATGAATAGCCCTCAATTGGCATATTCACTAATGTTCGAGCCGGTTGATCCGGAAATGGAACATGAGCGTTTTCGCAGTAAGCAGCTGCTCAAGCAGAGCATTAAGGAGATTCTGGCCGAAGGAAAGGTCAATGGAGAATTCGAATTTGAAGATTTGAATACCGCAGCACTAGGTGTGGTTGGCGCCATGACCTTTGTGGTAATCGAACCTTTGAATCCGTCCCGCAATGTGATGTTTGATCAGAAATATAAGGATCACTTTGTCAAACAGATTGCCGATTTTTGTGTTAACGCAGTACGTCGACAGGAGGGAAATCCAGCAGCATAAGCACACAAAAACAGGCACACAGACAAGGTCGTCGTGGTCATAAAACAATTAGTAAAGTTGAAAATCAGAATTACAAAGAATCAAGGAGATCGATTCAATGACACAAGTACGGTTAAGCTATGCCTATGGAACCAGCAGCCAGCCTTTATTGGGTATGACGATTGGTGAAAAATTTGATCAGGCTTGTGAGCAGTATGCACAAAGTGATGCAGTGGTCAGTCTGCACCAGAACATACGTCTCAGTTACCGGCAGCTAAAGGAACAGGTTAATGCCTTTGCCTGTCAGCTGCTGAAACTGGGTATGCAAAAAGGTGACCGTCTGGCGATCTGGTCGCCGAACTGTGTGGAATGGACCATTACCCAGTTTGCAGCCTTTAAGGCAGGTATTATTCTGGTTAATCTGAATCCTGCTTATAAAAGCAATGAGCTGGAATATGTGCTGAACAAGGTGTCTTGTAAGGGATTGGTGATTGCGTCCCAGTTTAAAACGACGGACTATCAGGAAATTCTGACTAAAATTGCACCGGAATTGCAGGAAACTGAAGATAAATTCCTTAATGCAGAGCGTCTGCCGCATTTAAAACATGTGATTAAAATTGATGACCAGCAGCATACCGGCATCCACCGGTTTCAGGATTTGCTGAGCTCGCCTGGCGAACAAGAGCTAGAACAACTGCAACAGATCTCCAGTGAATTGCAGTTCGATGAAACGATTAATATCCAGTTTACCTCGGGTACCACGGGCAATCCGAAAGGCACCATGCTGACCCATAATAATATTTTAAATAATGGGTACTTTGTCGGTGAAGCGATTCATTTAGGTCCAGAAGACCGCGTCTGTATTTCAGTTCCTTTATTTCATTGTTTTGGCATGGTGATGGGTAATCTGGCCTGTATTACGCACGGTTCTGCCATGATTTATCCGTCTGCCGTGTTTAATCCGCTGGAAACCCTGAAAGCCATCCAGCAGGAAAAATGTACCGCGGCTTATGGTGTGCCGACCATGTTTATCGCCATTCTTGAGCATGAACAGTTTGACGAATTTGATCTGTCCAGTCTGCGTACCGGGATTATGGCAGGTAGTCCATGCCCGCAGGAGATTATGCAGCGCGTGATTGAACGTATGCATATGTCTGAAATTACCATCTGCTATGGTATGACCGAAACTGCGCCAGTAAGTGCACAAAGTTCTACTGAAGACAGTGTTGAACAACGTGTCAGTACGGTTGGTCGGGTACATCCGCATCTGGAAGTCAAAATTGTGGATGAAAGTGGCAAGGTGGTTCCACGCGGTCAATTGGGTGAGCTATGTGTACGCGGTTATTCCGTAATGCTCGGTTACTGGGAAGACCAGGACAAAACCCAGGAAGTGATTGATACAGCGCGCTGGATGCATACTGGTGATATCGCTGAAATGGATGATGAGGGCTTTGTCAAAATCAAGGGGCGAATCAAGGATGTTGTCATTCGTGGCGGGGAAAACCTGTTCCCGAAAGAAATCGAAGATTTCCTTTATACCCATCCGGCTGTTTCAGATGTACAGGTGATTGGGGTACCAGACCATAAATATGGAGAAGAGCTTTGTGCTTGTATCATCCTGCATGAAAATGATCCTTGTACCGAAGACGTAATCCGTGAGTATTGTGCCGAGCATATCTCGCATAACAAAGTGCCGCGTTATGTGCGTTTCTTCCATGAATTCCCGATGACGGCTTCAGGTAAGGCGCAGAAGTTCAAGTTGCGTGAATTTATGCGTGAAGAGCTGAACTTGAAAGAGATTGCTTAAATTGTATTGATGCGATTCTTAAGTGGGGCAAAGCAGTATTTAATGCATGCATTGCCTCCATTTGTATAACGGTTTCGATATCAATATTTAGGCTTTTCTTACTTTTGATGGGCCAAAAGTAAGCAAAATCCCTTTATTTTGCTGAAGGGACTTCCATTTATTTTGCTGAAGGGACTTCCATGTCCCTCAGCAAAATGGCGACATCCATGTCGCTGGGCCTATGATCAAATTTCAAGAAAACAGCAAATAAGATCAAGCTACAAGATTTAAATATTCAATCTATTTAAAGACCCGCCTGAGTTTTAGATTCATGCATAGATTTAGAGTAAAAATATGGCAAAAAACTTTCACAGTGAAGTCGTCGTCGCCAGTTATGACGATCACATCCGTAAACTGATTCCCGGTTATGAACTGGTGCATCAGCAGATTGAAGCGATTCTCAGCACTGAACTCCCGGAAACCGCCCATATTTTAGTAGTGGGCTGCGGGACGGGTTATGAACTGTCGTATTTATTGCAGCGTTATCCAGACTGGACCTTTACTGCAATTGATCCATCAGCAGCTATGCTGGAACAGACTAGTAGAAATCTGAATTCTGTAGATCGACAAAGGGTGCAACTTATCCAAAGCACAATTCAAGATTTGAATCAGCCAGATACGTTTGATGCTGCATTAGCCATTCTGGTGGCACATTTCATTCCAAATTCCGAAAAAAACGGATTCTTTCAGGCTATCCATCAGAGTCTTAAAACCAATGGTCTTGCATTGACCTATGATCTGATGCAACCCGAAGATCAGCAAGACATCAAAATTATGCAGAAGCTGGCACAACAGACAGGGTTAAGCGTAGTGCAAAGTAACAAGATGATTGAACGCTTGGAGCAGGATTTTCACTTGGTATCTGCGCAAAATTTTACAGTACTTTTAACCAAAGTCGGATTTAAACAGTGCAAAATTTATTGTCAAATCATGAATTATCATGGCTTTTTGCTCAGAAAATAAAGATTAAAGAACTTTTTGTAAACTCTAAAGTTTAAGTGAATATTCAGGGAAGTATTAAAACAATGTGGGCATATTACAGTTTTATCCAGCGCGAACAGCATGCAGATGGCAGTACTACAGCTTATTACCGTTCAAATATTCATGCGCAAGGTGCATGGAATCCGCATGAGCAGCACATGGCACCAGCCACTGGTATTCTATGCGTCGAACTGGAACAGTTTCAGCCACGTGCTGACATGCGTATTGGTCGGGTCGGGCTGGATATTTTTGGCCTGATAGCCTTTGGTGAATTTTCAATTACCACACGCATGATCCGCCCGGGTAAAACCATCGAGCTGGTTGAAGCTGAAATGTGTGCCAATGGTAAAACCTGTATCGTGGCACGCGCGTGGAGAATGCTAACTTCAGATACCAAGGCCATTGCCGGAGTGGAAGACTTTCCGATCGAAAGTCCAGATTATTTACCGGTTTGGGAGGGCATGCGCTGCTGGCCGGGTGGTTATATCCAGAGTGTTGAAACCCGTGCGCATGCTGACCATCGTGCAGGCAAGGGCATTGTCTGGCTGAGAAATTCGCTAGACATGGTAGAAGGCCAACCGACGACAGACTTTAGCCGTTTACTTGGTATGGTCGATACAGCCAATGGCATTGTGCCACGTCAGGATCCGAATTCCGGTTGGGGATTTCCGAATCTGGACCTGCAGATTCATATGCACCGTCTGCCGCAGGGTAAATGGCTAGGACTGGAAGTGGTGCAGCAATATGGTGGAGATGGTATCGGTTTGACCAGCGGAATTCTGCATGATGTTCATGGGCCTTTTGGTCGAAGTGAACAGATTCTGACCCTGCGAAAGTTTTAAAGTCTATTCGAAACATCAAGGCCAATTGCCTCAATCTTTATTTATTGGCATGCTGTGCGTAATTTATCAGGAAGAACAGCAGATGCGGATCAGTATGATTGGGGCAGGGCGAGTGGCATACCATCTTGCCCTTGTATTGTCAGCACACCATGAGATCGTACAGATCTACAGTCGAACCCTAGAAAAAGCACAACAACTGGCTGAGCAATTTAAAGCTCAAGCAATCGCTCGGCCTGAACAGCTAGATCATGAGGTAGATCTGGTCATTATCGCGGTAAGTGATCAGTCGATTACCAACGTCATTGAACAGATTCATCCGTATCTGCAGCAGAATCTGATCGTACATACCTCTGGCAGTACCCATCTCGATTTACTGAAAAATGTGCATACGCGTGCAGGCGTATTTTATCCTTTACAGACTTTTAGTCTGGAACACCAGATTAATTGGCAGCAGACGCCACTGTTTATTGAAGCGGTGAATGAACAGGACCAAATCCTGTTATTAGAACTGGCAAATAGCCTAAGTAATCGTGTTTATACTTATAATTCTAGTCAACGTCTCAGTTTGCATCTTGCAGCGGTATTTGCCTGTAATTTTGCCAATTATTGTTATGACATGGCCAAGCAGGTGGTTGATGTACAACAGGTCGATTTCAGTTTGCTGTATCCCTTGATGCTGGAAACCGCCAGTAAAGCCACTCAGAATGATCCTAAACAAATGCAGACTGGTCCAGCGATGCGTGGTGATCAGAATATCTTGAATATGCATCAGCAGATGTTGGCCAATATGCAACGAGAAGATTTGCAAAATGTCTATCAGCTGTTGAGCCAGCAGATACTCAGGCGTCATTAGGAATGAAGAATCTGATGATTTATCTGCGGAGCAGGGTTCAAAGCCAAATTTTTCCCATAAAAAAGCGCTGATTAATCAGCGCTTTTTTGAATCTTGGATTAAGAAATTTTCTTGAAGATAAAATCATTAATCTTGTGACCGGCTTCAATGCCGCGACGTTCAAACTTGGTTTGTGGACGCCATTCCGGACGAGGGTAGCTGTTGCCTTTGCCCGCCAGATTTTCCAGTCGTGGACGTTCTTCCAATACTTCAATCATCCATTCAGCATACGGCTCCCAGTCCGTTGCAGCATGGAAAGTTCCGCCAAGCTCCAGCTTTTGCTCCACCAGTGGCATACGCTCATGTGAAACAAAGCGGCGTTTAAAATGACGCTTTTTCTGCCATGGATCAGGGAAGTATAACTGAACTGCATTAATACTATTATCTGGCATTTCACGTAATACCTGAATTGCATCCGCATCTAGCACACGTAAATTAGTCAAGCCTTCAACACCTGCTTCATACACGCACTGGGCAATACCCGGTACATGGACTTCAATTCCGACAAAGTTTCGCTCAGGATTGGCTTTGGCCATCAATACCAGTGAACGGCCCATACCAAAACCGATTTCTACAGTCAAAGGACGTTGAGGATGTTCAAAGTGCTGACGCAAATCACCGACTGGATATTCCAAAATTAAGTGACCATATTGTTCAAGCGCAGTACGTTGGGAGGTGTTTAGCGGCATTGAGCGGCGCATAAACGTCACGATTTCACGGTGCTCGCTTAAGTTTTCCAGCTCCACGACTTGCTGGTCTAATTGATCGTTCGACATAACTTTGGCAAATCTAAAAATTCAGAATGCGGTATTTTAAGTCCTGAGCCGAGCAAGTCAAACTTTTCTCGGTATTTCTCCATAAAAATCGGCAAGATCTTCCAGATAAAGTAAAAGAGCCAATCGAGGCTCTTTTATTAATCATCGTTCATCAGCTACTAAAACGGTCAATCAGTGTACTGCTGGCTTCATTTAAACCGATTACCCTTACATCTATACCTTGGGCTTTAAACTTCTGAATCACGTTATTCAGCATATTGACCGAAGTCACGTCCCAGACATGCGCATGGGTCAGATCCAGTTCCACATGCTCAAGCTTTTCTTTAAAATCAAAGAACTGATAGAATTTTTCTGTACTGCTAAAGAAAATTTGTCCAGAAATAACATAGCTACGTGAATTGGCTGCATTTAAATGCGTATAGACATGTACGGTTCTTTCCAGTTTATTAATAAAGAACAGGGCAGAGAGCAATACGCCGACAAATACACCAAGCGCCAGATTATGAGTGGCAAGCACGACAATAATCACGGCAATCATCACGGTATTGAATTCTAGCGGATGTTTGCTGAATTGCTTGATTGCTCCCCATTGAAAGGTGGTAAATGCCACCATAATCATGATCGCAACCAGTGCTGCCATTGGGATATAAGCCAGCCAGTCTTTCAAAAAAACCACGAGACAGAGCAGAAACACACCAGCGACCAGAGTCGATAAACGGGTACGTGCCCCTGAAGACACATTGATAATTGACTGGCCGATCATGGCACACCCGGCCATCCCACCCATAAAGCCGCTGACAATATTGGCCATACCCTGACCACGACATTCTTGATGACGGTCACCTTCAGTTCTGGTCACTTCATCAATGACCGTAGTGGTCATCATGCTTTCCAGCAAACCGACAGTTGCCAAGGTAAAGGAATAAGGTAGGATAATTTGCAAGGTTTCCAGATTGAGTGGAATTTCTGGAATCAGGAATACCGGCAAGGTATCCGGGAATTGTCCCAGATCGCTCACGGTACGCATATCTGCACCCAACAACAGCGCCAGCCCACTTAAGACGATAATACAGATCAAAGGCGAGGGAATGGCTTTACCAATTTTAGGGATATAAGGAAACAGATAAATAATTGCCAGACCAATCGCAATAAACAGATAACCGGTGCTCTCCATCTGCTTAATTTCCGGGATTTGTGCCACAAATATCAGGATCGCCAAGGCATTCAAAAATCCGTATACCACCGCCTGCGATACAAAACGCATTAATTTAGCGACTTTAAAATAACCGGCAATGACCTGAATGATGCCGGTCAGAATTGTGGCAGCCAGCAGATATTGCAGACCATGTTCTTTTACCAAGGTAATCATCAAAAGCGCCATTGCGCCTGTAGCTGCGGAAATCATGGCAGGACGGCCGCCAAAAAAAGCAATGGATACCGCTATACAGAAAGAGGCATATAAACCGACTTGCGGATCGACACCGGCAATGGCAGAGAAGGCGATTGATTCAGGAATCAGGGCAAGTCCCACCACCAGACCTGCCAGTACATCTGTGCGGATATTGGAAAACCATTCTTCTTTTTTCAGGCTAATCACGGAATATCATCTATATTTTGAAAACCTGTGTATGTTAAACAGATAGAGATAAAAATCTACACAAGATTGACTTGCAAAAGCCCGGAATATCCTGAATATTGAATGAGTAACTGTCCTCAAATGACAGTTAGGCTTTTTTGCAATTTACAGGTTTGATCACTTGAAAGTTTGTTAGAAGCGATTTAAAACATTGAGAAGTGTATAACAAGGATCAGAAATGAAGCTTTACTATTCGCCAGGGGCATGCTCACTGGCAGCTCATATTATTTTAAATGAAATTAATGTCGATTTTGATTTGGAACGTGTTGATTTAAAAACACATAAAACAGAAAAAGGTACGGATTATTACGAAGTTAATCCTAAAGGTTATGTACCAGCGTTAGAAATTAACCCTGGTCTGATCCTGACAGAAAATGTTGCAATTCTACCGTTTCTTGCTCAACACGATCCAAAACAAGATCTGATTCCACCATCGGGCATGGGACGTGCCAAAGTGCTGGAATGGTTAGGTTATCTGAATTCGGAATTGCATGATGCCTATGCGGTGTTCTTTGGTGACAAGTTATCTGAGGATGAAAAGAAAAAAGCCTATACGGAGATTGATCGTCTATTGAGTTATATCGATAAAGCGATTGGTGAATCGGAAAATGATTATCTGGTGGATGATAACTTTGGTCCTGCGGATGCTTATCTGTTTGTCTTGACCAACTGGTCGAACCAGATTGAGCATGATCTGAGTCCATATAAAAATATTATTCATATCCGTAATAAAGTGGCAGAACGTCAGTCTGTACAGATTGCCATGCGTGATGAAGGTCTGATTCCTTAATTACTGGAAAAAAATAAAGGACTCAATCGAGTCCTTTATTTTTGTTTATGAAAATTTATTTAAAGAAATAGCCGGTTTCCGGCGAGCTGGCATTGGCCATACGTTTACGTGGCATACGGCCTGCAAGAAAAGCTTCTCGGCCTGCTTCAACGGCTTTTTTCATCGCAGATGCCATCAATACCGGATTTTGTGCAGCTGCAATCGCTGTATTCATGAGTACACCATCACAACCCAGTTCCATCGCAATCGCGGCATCACTTGCTGTACCGACACCGGCATCGACCAGAACCGGCACTTTGGCATTTTCCTTGATGATTGACAGGGTGTGTGGATTTAAAATACCAAGACCTGAACCGATCAGGCTACCCAATGGCATAATCGCGACACAGCCCATGCTTTCCAGTTCTTGCGCCACGATCGGATCATCCGAGGTATAGACCATGATCTCAAAACCATCGTCAATCAAGGTGCGAGCAGCTTTTAGTGTTTCGGTCACGTTTGGATAAAGTGTTTTTTCATCACCCAATACTTCCAGTTTGACCAGATTATGGCCATCGAGCAGCTCACGCGCCAGCATACAGGTGCGGACGGCACTATTGGCATCGAAGCAACCTGCAGTATTCGGCAAAATGGTATATTTTTCCGGAGAAATCACTGATAGCAGATTCGGCTGGTCAGGATCTTGGCCAATATTGACCCGGCGAATAGCGACAGTGACAATCTCTGCACCACTGGTTTCAATGGCCTGCTGGGTTTCATTTAAATCTTTGTATTTGCCTGTGCCTACCAAAAGGCGTGACTGGAATTGGCGTGAACCAATCTGTAATAAATCTTGCATAATTGTCCCGAGTATTAGCCGCCACCGACTGCGTGAATAATTTCGATTTTGTCTGTATCGCAAATCGGCGTATCGCCCAATCTGCTTTTAGGAATAATCATTTCGTTGATTTCAACTGCAAAACGCTTACCCTCAAGCGCCATACTCTGAATCAGTTCCAGCAGATTCTTGCAGTGAGTTTCCTGTTGTTCGCCATTGATGTAAATCACCATTCTAGCAACCCTCCATGATTAAGTGTTGTTCAGATTTATCTGGCGTATTTTAAAGCATTCCAGGCCAGAATTAACCATCCGGCAATCATTAAAGCACCGCCAATAGGTGTAATCACCCCTAAACCGCGGGGTAATCCTAAGGCCATGATATACAGTGAGCCAGAAAACAGTAAAATACCAACCTGAATCAGTCCGAAGCTCCACTGAATCGGTAGTGCAGGAATGACTTTCGCGAGCAGAGAAAGAATCAGTAGTCCTAAGGCATGATAGAAAAAATAATCTGTTGCCGTTTGCCACCAGCCGAGCTGTACCTCAGTTGCACGTGCTTTTAAACCATGTGCACCAAAAGCACCGAGCATGACTGCCAGGGCCAGATTGAGTGCTGAAATCGCAATCCACATTTGAATTGATCTTCCTGATAAAGTTTGCACTTAACCTTAGCATAAATTCAAAATGCGGACATAAAAAAGCCTTCCTGAAGGAAGGCTTTTTAAAAATAAATCAGTAACAGAATTTGGTGTTAATTGGATGACATTGCTACTTTAATTTTTTCCATGGCATTTTTTTCCAGCTGACGAATACGTTCCGCAGAAACATTATATTCGGCTGCAAGCTCATGCAGGGTCGATTTCTCGTCGTCTAACCAACGGCGTTGCAGAATATTCCGTGAACGATCATCCAGCTGGTCCATGGCTTCGTGCAGGGCAGAAGTACTTTGTTCTTCATAGTCTTCATTTTCAATCAGACGAGCCGGATCATAGCGGTTGTCTTCAAGATACAACGCTGGTGCTACATGGGTGGAACCTTCATCGTCGTCATCACTTGATGCATCAAAAGCAGCATCATATGCTGTCAGACGGCCTTCCATTTCCAGTACTTGTTCTGGAGTAACATTTAAGTCATTCGCAATTGACTGGGCTTCTTCGAGCGTCAACTTTTTCGATGATTTTTTCAGGCTACGCAGATTAAAAAACAGTTTGCGCTGTGCTTTAGTAGTGGCGATTTTTACAATACGCCAGTTACGGATCACGTATTCATGAATTTCTGCCTTGATCCAGTGCACGGCAAATGATACTAGACGTACGCCCATATTCGGGTCAAAACGTTTCACAGCTTTCATTAGACCCAGGTTACCTTCCTGGATCAGGTCGCCTTGTGGCAAACCGTAACCTGCGTAACTACGTGCGATATGCACCACAAAACGCAAGTGCGACATGACCAGCATTTTCGCTGCGTCTAAATCTTGGTCATAGTAATAGCGTTCAGCCAACTCTTTTTCTTGTTCGGCTGTTAAAATCGGAATCTGATTGACAGTGCTGATATAAGCACCGAGGTTGACACCTGGCGCCGATAATGACAGGGGCATCAACTGATTGCGGCTGTCACTCATGTGTTCTCCTTGAAGTGCGGGGATAACCCTAAACTAGGTTTTATCTTAATCCAATCTCTCCTCAAATAATGGATATTTGGGTAGAGAAATGTAAATAAGTATACGGAAGCAGAGACCAACAGTTTAATTGAAAATTTTTAAGATTCAATCAAGTAGTGAAACTCTGTATCGGAAATTTTTTTAAATTCAAGCTTGAGCTGATGCAACTGGCAATAACGGCTGATATCAATCTGACTATGCGGATCAGATGATTTGAGCAGGAATGTTGTATGCTTTCCAGCCTTTAATGCCCGCTTTAACATTAATAATGGCATCGGGCACGGTTTTCCCATGGCATCTATAAGGTTGAAATGCGCTGAATCTTCAAACATTAGGGTTTTATTTCGTCAACAGAAAAGGCTATAAATAGTAGCAAATTTGATGCCAGAACCAAACTAATTAAAATACAATGAATAGGTAAATGAATTTATAAAGTCTTTTGACAATTTTCATTAAAAAAATAACTAAATCAAACAGAACATGCTAAAAAAAATCTATTAATTGTGATAAACCCATGTTAAGCTCGTTGCGTATTTGGGACTTTGAATAAACAAAGTGATTGTTTTTCACCCTATTACATAAATGGATGTAACCGGGATTTTGTTGATAGTTTTACAGAATGATTACAAGCTTAAAAATAATATTTTCAAACTTGTTTGCTCTGCTGTTTGCAACACCGGGTGGTCCTTTTTTTAGTTTCAATGAGGATTAACTTATGACAGCTGCTCGCGAACAAGGTGTAGTTAAGTGGTTTAACGATACTAAAGGCTTCGGCTTTATTCAACGTAACGGCGGTGATGACGTATTTGTTCATTTCCGTGCTATCCAAGGTGACGGTCACCGTTCACTTCGTGACGGCCAACGTGTTGAATTCAGTGTTGTTAAAGGTCAAAAAGGCTTTCAAGCTGAAGAAGTTCAACCATTAGACTAATCTTCGGATTAAGCTAAAAAGAAAACGCTCCAATATAATTTGGGGCGTTTTTTGTTTATACTACTTCTATCTTAGTGATTACCCAATTAGAGCACCGCTTTATGTCATCTGGTTTTGAAACCTTAAATTTACATCCCGATTTAAAAAAAGCGATTGATGCTTTAGGCTTTACCCACATGACGCCTATCCAGCAGAAGGTTTTAAAATTCACGCTGGCAGGACATGATGCAATTGGCCGTGCACAGACAGGTACAGGTAAAACTGCGGCCTTTTTAATTAGTATCATGAACGATCTGTTAAATAATCCGATTCAGGAACAACGTTATCGTGGTGAGCCGCGTGCCCTGATTCTGGCACCGACCCGTGAACTGGCATTGCAGATCGAAAGCGATGCACAGCACCTGGCGAAATATGCGGGTTTACATGTAGTGACCTTGCTGGGTGGTGTGGATTTTGACAAGCAAAAAAATCAACTGAATAAAGCACCTGTTGATATCTTGGTCGCAACACCAGGTCGTTTGATCGACTTTATTGAGCAAAAAGAAGTCTGGCTTGATCAAATTGAATTTTTAGTCATTGATGAAGCAGACCGTCTACTGGATATGGGTTTCATTCCATCGGTTAAACGGATTGTACGTTTCTCGCCACGTAAAGAGCAGCGTCAGACTTTAATGTTCTCTGCAACATTTAGCTATGATGTGTTAAATCTTGCGCAGCAATGGCTGTTTGAACCGGTTACGGTTGAGATTGAGCCAGAAAAGAAAACCAATGCTGATGTCGAGCAACGGGTTTATATGGTGGCAAAATCAGATAAATATAAACTATTGCAAGAAATTCTGCGTGATGAACCGATTGAGAAAGTCATGATTTTCGCTAACCGTCGGGATCAGGTACGTAAACTTTATGATCATTTAAAACGGGATGGTTATAAGGTGGTGATGTTGTCTGGTGAAATCGCGCAAGATAAACGCACGAAAATGTTAGATCAATTTAAAAATGGTCAGCATAATATTATGATTGCGACGGATGTGGCAGGACGTGGTATCCATGTAGATAACGTATCTCATGTGGTGAACTTTACTTTGCCAGAACAGTCAGATGATTATGTACATCGTATTGGTCGTACAGGCCGTGCCGGTGCGCAAGGTGTAAGTATCAGTTTCTTGTCTGAAGATGATGCGTTTTATCTTCCGGAAATTGAAAAAGCCATTGGGCAAAAATTGCCTTTGACCCGTCTGGAAGGTTACTGTTAATTAATCCAAGCCATTAAAAACCGCTCTCAGAGCGGTTTTTTTATTACATGCCTCACAGGAAAGTCTATTTGGCCTGACAGCGGAATGTGAGCACGGTTTGATAGTCATCATTCTGGTTTAAACCGGTGTTGGTGCCTGCGATATTACCAAGGACGGTAGCTGCTGCCTGAATCATTTGTCCTGTTTGCTCATCGACCACACCTTTTAATGCGCCATTATAAGCTGTCTGTTCATCTATAATAATTGGAGTTGATCTGGAGCCACAGGCTTTATTGGCCGCAGTAATCGCATTGTTTTTCGAGGTCAGTTGATTTTTACCTAATCCGGTCACCTCATACTGGTTATTTTCCTTTTGAACGGCCAAGGCAGTCGGGTTTGATGCACAGGCAGTAAGCAGTAATGCGGAAATAGCCAATCCGCTGAAAGTGATTGTTTTTTTCATCATGAGATCTCGAGTAAATAGGATGCTAATCATTTCAACATAGCAAGCAGCTTAGATTTTGTAGCTGTTGTATAGGTTTGGCAATTTTTAGTATATATCTATGTGGTTTAGGTGAAATACCGAGCAGTAAACGATTGAGAAATGATGGGGCTGCATTTTTGAAGACGTTGCAAGCTTGTGTAATTGCTATGAAGTTTCTAGCGTATTTTTCTTTGAATATGCTAATCTTGAGTATGGTTTTTTAAGTATAGATCTACAGGGTAATGACAGAATCTGCGATTGATATCGTTCATCAAAATATTCACCAACGGCAATCGATTGGTCATCTGCTGGCACCGGCACCCAATGCAGAACAGCTGGAAAAAGCCTTTCAGGCAGCATTAACTGCACCCGATCATCATCGACTCAAGCCTACCACATTTGTCGTGATTCCTGATGATCAACGTGAAGCCTTTGGAGAATTGCTGTCGCAGGCGCTCATCGATTTGGGTGAAACTGAAACAGCGCAGATTGAGCGGGTCAAGAATCACCCGTTTCGCGCTCCTTTGTTAGTACTTGCTTTAACCCGATTGCAGGATCATCCTAAAGTTCCCTATTTTGAACAAATTCTCAGTTCGGGCGCAGCCATTCAGAATTTTCTGCTATCACTTCAGGTTCAGGGTTTCTCAACCATGTGGCGTAGCGGCGCTGTAGTCGAGTCTGATCTGTTTAAGCAGGCATTGGGAATTTCAAAAGATGATTTGGTATCGGGTATTATTTATATTGGTACTGCAGCAAAGGCCATTCCCCCGCGTGCAGAGATTCAAACCAGTGATTTTGTAAGTTACTGGAATCAGAACAACTAGTTTGTAGGGCATAACAGGATATTAAAAAATAAGATGTCAGAATTAAATTTTTCAGAACTGGTAGAACCGGTTGCGGTTAATCATAAGACAGCTTTAAGAGTAACAGTATTGGGTGGGGGAAGTTTTGGTACTGCAATGGCCAATACTGCAGTGCGTAACGGCTGTAATACCATGATCTGGATTCGTGATGAAGCAGCCGCGGCGGATATTAATGCGACCCATATCAATAAACGCTATTTGCCAGATTTTCAGTTGGAAAAAGATCTGCTGGCGGTTTCAGATCTGGAACAGGCAGTACGCAATCGCGATATTATTTTAGTGGCGATTCCAAGTCATTCTTTCCGGGAAGTCCTGCAGCAAATTAAACCTTTTATTACCTCGCAGGCAGT
Organism: Acinetobacter sp. SFA; assembly: GCF_001647535.1. Taxonomy (NCBI): domain Bacteria; kingdom Pseudomonadati; phylum Pseudomonadota; class Gammaproteobacteria; order Moraxellales; family Moraxellaceae; genus Acinetobacter; species Acinetobacter sp. SFA. Next base: position 64,887 of record NZ_LSZI01000004.1, read on the forward strand.
AATCTCCCTGACCAAAGGGATTGAAGCACTGACCTTCAGCTTTATGAGTGATATTATTCGTGAGGAATTGCCGGAGGTGCCTTATGGGGTGTTATCGGGACCTAATCTGGCAAAAGAAATCGTAGCAGGTCAGCCGGCAGGAACCGTGATTGCCAGTCATTCTGAACTGGTACGTTATGCAGTACAGCAAGCCCTGCATAGTGCATTGTTCCGTGTGTTTGCCAGTGATGATGTGCATGGGGTGGAACTTGGCGGCGCATTAAAAAATATCTATGCAGTAGCGATGGGTATGGCAGCAGCGTACAACGTGGGTGAAAATACTAAGAGTATGATCCTGACCCGTGCTTTGGCTGAAATGAGCCGTTTTGCGGTAAGGCTCGGTGCCAATCCGCTGACATTCCTTGGACTTTCCGGTGTGGGTGATTTATTTGCAACGTGTAACAGCCCGCTTAGCCGTAATTATCAGGTGGGTTATGCACTTGGCAAAGGCAAGACTCTAGAGCAGGCAACAACTGAATTAGGCCAAACTGCCGAGGGAATCAATACTATTGTACAAGTCAAGGCACGTTCTGAAGATCTGGGTGTGTATATGCCTATTACTTCTGCCTTGTATGATGTAATTTTCGAAGGTGCACCGCCGCTCAATATTGCCTTGTCTCTGATGAAAAACGGTCATCGCAGTGATGTCGAATTTGTCTTGCCACACCATCAAGTCTGATCTATAACACAAGGACTGTCTGCGAAATGTCATATCCGCTGTATATCATGCAGGCATACGAATATAAGGAAATGAAATGCAACTGACTTTAGTTAGACATGGCGAGGCAGCCCCACCGGTAAATGGTAATGACACTAAACGTCCGCTGACGGAGCGTGGTCATCAGCAGGCTGAGCAAACTGCACAGTTCTTAAAGGAGCAGATTAGGCCCGATGTATTTGTGGTCAGTCCTTTATTGCGTGCTCAGGAAACTCTGGCACATTTGCAGCAGTATTTTAAAGATGTGCCGGTAGTGATCTGCAATACAATTAAACCCGATGATGATGCCAGAGTTGCAGTAGAATGGCTGTCGCAACTTCCGTATGAGTCGATTGTAGTGGTATGCCATATGAACGTTGTGGCCCATATGTCTTCCATTCTGCTGGCTGAATCTTTTCATCCCTATGCCTTGGCAGAGGCGCGTATGTATGATCAGACAGTGATTGCACCTGGTTTATCCACACAGATAAAAAGTTTTATTCCTACCCTATAAAAATTAATTAGAACGGCAGAACAAAATCAATGTTGTATTTATGGATGCCAGAAGCCAATGGAGTTTGGCAATGGTCAACTGGGGAATTCTGGAATGCTGCTGCCACACTTGAGCAGCTGATTCAGGATATACAGGCTCATCATGGTGAGGACGCGGTGGTGTTTTTTCCGAGCCGTCATGTGCAAATTTTGCAGCAGACCTTGCCCAAGAGCCAATATAAGAAAATGGGCAATGATGGCATTAAATATTTGCTTGAAGAATATGTGGTGCTGCCGGTAGATGCCATGAAAGTGCTGCATCATTTTCAGCAGCCGGATCAGATTACTATTATGGGCATTGCAAATTCTACTCTGGAGACTCTGCAGCACTCTCTCAGCCTGATTCCAGTCAAGCTGGCAGCGTTATTGCCGGATTTTTTAGTGCTGCCGGCTCCTGAAACCAATCAGCGTGTAATTGCCCAAATCGGTGGGCGTCTGCTGGTGCGCGAATCAGAATATATGGGTCAGTCGCTGGATGATCTGAGCCTTTATCTGGATTATCAGCCTAAGGATATCCGCTATAAGGTCAGCAACCTGAATCAGGAGCAGTTGCGCAGTCTTGAAGCCCTGGTTACGCAGGAGCAACTGGAGTCTTTTCAATATAGCATTCCAGTGTTGAAGAAACCGAAACAGCATCCTTTTAATGTGTTACCTAAAGCAAAATCCGATGGCACTATTTCCGGTTACTGGAAAGCCTGCGCTGCGGTTTTTCTGGGTATTTTGGTATTGCAGTTTAGTTATGATGCGGTACGCTGGTATCAATATAAAAAAGTGGCAAATCAGACGGCTGCACAGGCTATTGATCAGTTTAAATACTGGTTTGGGCAAAATTATCCGGTTACTGAGCAGAATATCAAAAGTCAGTTTGAAGCGCAGTTGCGCCAAAGTCAGATTGCAGACACGCATGCATTGCAGCTTATTGGTCGGGTAGGGCCAGTCTTGATGCAGAATCAGATTGTGGCACAACGGGTAAATTATGATACTTCTGTGCTGAGTATGGAGCTTAAGGCCAGTTCATCAGAAAGATTGAATGCACTGACCGAGCAATTGGGCCAGCAAGGCTTAAAGGTGGAGCTGGGGAATATTCAGGCCGGTGGAGCTGACGCGATCGGAATAGTGAGGATCCAATAATGAAAGCGATTGAAACACTACAACATCGTATGGATCAGTCTTTTGAAAGACTGAGTGATTATCTGGACAGCCTTTCGGCACGTGAACGGATCTTGGTGATATTTACCACTATTTTTGTAATAGTGGCTGCGGTCAGTTCTGCACTCTGGTACATGCATCAGGCGGCTAACAACCAGCAAAAGCGTTTGAATCAGCTGAAGGATACTATTGTCTGGATGCAAAGTAATGCAGTGACCATGAAACCGGCTGGAGACATACAATTGGAAGCTGCGGAGAAAGTACAACGGGTCGCACAGCAACAAGGGCTGTCTGTGGCTTCCCAGCAAATAGAAGAAAAAATTCAATTGGCGGTCATGCATGAAAATTATGCAGTACTGGCAAACTTCCTGACCCAACTGGCACAAATGGGGCTAAGTATCGAGAAAATGGAACTAAATAATGAAGCAGGACAGATTAAATTAACAGCGACCATACAGTAAACGGTAAAAATAAAGATTTGCAAAGCATGGTTTTTTTGTCTACCTATGCCTATAATATGCCGACTTAAAAAGCAGTAGACTTTTCTGGATATGTTGTATTCTCTAGCCCGCCCTTTGTTGTTTTCTTTAGCACCAGAGCGTGCACATGAGCTGACATTATCACTATTGAAATCATCCCATAAAATGGGCTTGATGCGTCAAAATGTTGCTGCGAAACCTGTGACCTGTATGGGAATCGAATTTCCCAATCCGGTGGGTCTTGCAGCAGGTTTAGACAAAAATGGTGCCTATATTGATGCCCTTGCCAGCCAAGGTTTTGGTTTTATTGAAATTGGTACCATTACCCCGCGCCCGCAAGCCGGCAATCCTCATCCACGTCTGTTTCGTTTACCACAGGCCAAAGCCATTATTAACCGTATGGGCTTTAACAATGATGGTGTGGATCAGTTGGTCGAAAATGTCAAAGTGGCCAAATTTAAAGGCATTCTCGGTATTAATATCGGTAAAAACGCTGACACTCCGGTAGAAAAAGCAGTAGATGATTACCTTATCTGTTTAGAAAAAGTCTATAATTATGCTTCTTATATTACCGTCAACATTTCTTCTCCCAATACCAAAAATCTGCGCAGCCTGCAAAGTGGTGACGCACTCACCGAACTGCTAGAAACATTGAAGAACCGTCAGCTTGAATTGGCTCAGGAATACCAGCATTATGTACCTTTGGTACTCAAAGTGGCGCCTGATCTGGATAACAGCGATATTGCCTTTATTGCCAAGCAGTTATTGCGGTTCAAGATTGATGGCCTGATCGTGACCAATACCACGCTGTCACGTGAAGGCGTAGAGGGTTTGGAGCATGCAGAGGAAGCGGGCGGTTTGTCTGGCGCGCCAGTATTTGAGAAAAGTACCGCATGTCTGGCTGCATTTGCTGCGGTATTAAAAGGACAAATCCCATTGATTGGTGTGGGTGGTATTCTTTCGGGTGCAGATGCTGCTGCCAAGAAACACGCAGGTGCCAGCCTTGTACAAATTTATAGTGGCCTCATCTATACTGGCCCTAAACTTGTAAAAGATTGTGTAGACGCACTTTAAATCCTATGAATGCCATTGATATCTTTCTACTGATTATCTTGCTCATTGGAGGGCTCAACGGTTTGCGTCAAGGATTTATTAAAGCCTTTGCGAACTTAGTGGGATGGATCTTTGCCCTGATTATTGCGGCAAAATATTCAACACTACTTGCGCCGTCTATGGTTGCTCTGAGTACAGATCCAGTCGTACAAAAGATTGCGGCCTTCGCTTTTATCGTCCTGCTGATTGTAGTTCTGACCTGGATCGTTACTGCACTGTTGAACCGTATTTTAAAGAGTCTCAAGCTGGGTCCCCTCAACCGTCTGGCAGGTGGTGTCTTTGGTAGCCTGAAAGGTCTGCTGATTGTGCTGATTACCATGCAGGGTATCGGCCCTTGGGTAGAAAGCTCACCACACTGGAAGCAGTCCAAGTTTATTCAAGCCTTATTGCCTTATGCGCCTTGGGCAACTCAAATGTCGAAAGAAGCCGCGAATGGCGCACTACAACATATCAAGTCTGAAGGGGCATCGAAACCTTCAGCTTCATCATCTGAAACATCGTCCAAGTCTGGAGCTGCAGATGAGTCTACAAATAATCCTTTTTATTAATCCTAGCTTGTCTGCGAGGTTGCTATGTGTGGAGTAGTTGGTATAGCTGGTAAATCACCCGTTAACCAAATGTTGTTTGATGCATTAACGATGTTACAACATCGTGGACAAGATGCAGCTGGGATCGTGACATGTGATGAAGGACGTTTATTCCTGCGAAAAGACAATGGTATGGTGCGTGATGTATTCCACACCCGTCATATGCGTGCCTTGAAAGGAAATTACGGTATTGGTCATGTGCGTTATCCAACAGCCGGTTCATCGAGTAGTGCAGAAGCACAGCCGTTTTATGTGAACTCGCCGTACGGGATTACCTTGGCACATAATGGTAACCTGACCAATGCCGAAGAAATTCATGATGACCTGTTCAAAACTGACTTGCGTCATATGAACACCGATTCTGATTCAGAAGTGCTATTAAACGTGTTTGCGCATGAATTGCAAAAACACGGCAAACTGGTACCGACGTCGGAAGATATTTTCCATGCGGTGACGCGTGTGCATGAGCGTTGCAAAGGTGCTTATGGTGTGGTGGCGATGATTACCGGTCAGGGTCTGGTGGGCTTCCGTGATCCAAACGGTATTCGTCCATTGATCTACGGTTCACGTGAAACGGAACAGGGCATGGAGTATATTATTGCTTCTGAGTCTGTTGCGATTACTGCGCTGGGCTTTAAGGTTGAGCGTGATATTCTGCCAGGTGAAGCAGTATTTATTGATTTAGAAGGTAACTTCTTTACCAAGCAATGTGCCGTAAATGCTGAATATCGTCCTTGTATTTTTGAATATGTTTATTTTGCCCGTCCGGATGCCATTATTGATGGTATCTCAGTGTATAAAGCACGTTTAAAAATGGGTGAGAAACTGGCGCAAAAAATTCTGCGTGAGTGGGGCGATGAGCATGATATTGATGTGGTGATTCCGATTCCGGATACTTCACGTACTTCAGCGCTCGAACTTGCCAATATGCTGGGCGTAAAATTCCGTGAAGGTTTCATGAAAAACCGTTACATCGGTCGTACCTTCATTATGCCTGGACAGCAGCTGCGTAAAAAATCGGTACGCCAGAAACTCAACCCGGTTGAGCTTGAGTTTAAAGGTAAGAATGTACTGTTGGTAGATGATTCTATTGTACGTGGTACAACCTGTAATGAAATTATCCAGATGGCTCGTGATTCTGGTGCGAAGAAAGTATTCTTTGCTTCTGCAGCCCCAATGGTTAAATATCCGAACGTTTACGGTATTGATATGCCAGCGAAATCAGAGCTGATTGCATCAGAACGTAGTGTGGAAGAAATCCGAGAAATTATTGGTGCTGACCGTCTGATTTTCCAAGATCTGGAAGATTTGAAAGATGCAGTAAGAACTAACAAAGTGCCGGATGTTAAGGATTTTGACTGTTCAGTCTTTGACGGGATCTATGTGTCGGGTGGTATTGATGCGCAATATCTGGATGATCTGCAACAAAAACGTAGTGACAGTGCCATGAAAGAAAGCAATTATATTGATGTCAATATTGATGCAGCCTCAGTGGATTTGACTGGCGTACGCGAAGTTTAAACACTTAAAATCATCATGAAAAAGCGGGAATTTCCCGCTTTTTTGTTTTATGATGAACCCATTGAAAATCATCATTTTAGGGTTCTGCATTGCGAAACGTAGGATACGATTTTATAAAAAACAAAAATATAGTACTACCTGTAAGTTTTTGCCTGATTGCAATTCTGTTGACTATTTTTATTATTAATACCGTTGTTGGCCTATTTATTTTTTATGCTGATCCTAACCAGTCGATTTTCTGGCATACGCTGAGTCCTTATCTGATTGCTGTCCTGTTATGTGTCATGATGACCTCGGTCATCTATGAATTTTATATTTTTCGCAATGGCGGTTATTCATTGGCGAAGCAGATGAGTGCGCGCCGTCTCAGTCCGATGGACAGTATTCCCGAAGAAAGTACTGCACTGCACATTAACCAGCAACTGGCAGAGACTTTTCGGATTGAAATTCCCGCGGTATATGTATTACCTGATGAAGTTGGTGTCAATGCGTTAACAGCAGGTTTTATCCCACGTGATACTGCTATTATCCTGACCTGGGGGGCAATACAAACACTGGATAAAGTTGAGCTGTATGGGTTGCTTAGTCACGAATTCAATAAAATCCTGTCTGGTGAGACTGCGGAAAATACCCGCCTGAAAATTCTGTATAGCAGTTTAACCACTTTTAGTCAGTGGGGCAGTAAAATTGCTAAATCCGGTTTTAATCGAACCGGTACGCTACGGGAAAGCAAGTTTGAAACCCTGTATGTGGCAGTTGGGGCGGTGATCTGGCTGATTGGTAGTCTGGGTGTGTTGATTTCCCGTTTTATTAAATATATTTCCCTGGGTGGCCGGACTTATAAGAATGACCAGAAGACCCGGCGCTTGCTACAAAATGATGCCAATATCCAGACTTTGCTCAGAATTCATGTGCATCATTCCGGTTCGCAGATTTATAGTGAATATGCCGAATCGATTTCGCATATGTGTTTTGCCAACTCTTTGAGTCCGCAAAACTGGCTCAACATTCATCCCAATATCAATCAGCGCATTTATGAATTAAATCCTGCCCTGATTCAGGATTTACAGCTTGAAAACCTGAAAAAACTGAAGAATCAGCCTTTATTCAGTTTGTTTCGCTCTCTGGAAGAGGTGGTACCTGAAACTACAGTGAGCTGGAGTTCACCCCAACCTTTGCCATTGCTGCGGCTGTCTCCGATCAGTTTTGCGATTAAAGATGCAATCAAGCCATTGAATCCGGAACTTCGGCTCAAGATGCCACGTCCGGAGCTGATTGAACGTGCATTACAGACGGCGACAGGTTCCCGGGAAGTGATGGTCGCAATTTTAATGATTCGTCAATATCGTGAATTTATTCCCACTGAGGCTGAGGTCAGTCGCGCCATTGTAGATTCGTTGCTTAACCTGGATGGGCGGGTACATATTTCGATTTTCCAGCAAGCCTGTAAGAATATTGGTGGCATGCCGACGACTGTTGCACGCCAGTTTCTGATGAAGCTGGCACGGATTATTCAGGAAGATGGTGAAATTGGTCTGCTGGATGCCTTGTTGTTGGAATGTGTGAAATATGAGTTAAATTTGCTCCCTGCACATATTCCTACTGCTCTCGATGAGGTCAAGCCGCAAATCGTTCGTTTGATCGATGCCTTGCTACATGTGCAGCAGATTAATAGCGGTAATCAACTTGAGGTGCGGGAACGGATTCTAAACCGGATCTTGACCACTCGTGAACTGGATTTATACAATGAAATTTCAGATGAGCCGATTGATCTTGCTGAAATCCTGAATGATATTGCGGGGCTTTTATTACGCGATCGTCTCAGTATTTTAGGCATTGCAGAAGCCTGCTTATGGAGCGACCGTATCGTAACTCAGGATGAGCTGGATGTGATGGAACTGTTGTACTGGCGCCTAGGTTTCGAAGGTGGGGAAGTTATTCAGCAAATGTTAAAGAAAAACAGTTTAACCATTATGTAAAAAACAAGATGAGCACACGGTTCGAATCTGAATTTGTTATTACAGTGATGGTTTAATTGTATATTGAAAATTCAATATTGAGTGTACTGATAAACTTTGTACGAGAATTTATCAGGATAAAAAGAAAAACTGAAAAAGTTCGGCAAAGTGGGGACAATACGGCTAAAATGTTCAGCCTGAAATTGGTGATGATGAAAAGATGATTGGGCATCAGCGTGACATACTGGCAACATTAGGAATCGATCTCTGGATTCCTAGGGACAGCGCATGTCAGCCGCATCAGGTCTCGATCTGGCGTGATCAGGCTGAACCTGAATTTCACACCGAGATTGTCTTGTCTCAGCCTCATCCGGTCGAGGCGCTGGTGGAGTTACCGATTCCTGAACCAGAGTCGCTCGACACGTTTAAGATTGATACCTCGCCTACATTACCTGAAGTTTTAACTGTTCAGGAACCTGAAGTTTTAACTGTTCAGGAACCTCGTGAAAGTGTACAAATTCCGCCATTCAGTTTACAGGCTTTAAGTTTGGCACATTGCAGTGTTGTGATTGATGCAACTGAAATGACTGAAGCTACCCTAAATTTATGGGCAAATATCCAGCGCGCAGTTTCGGGTGATTTTTATGAGCTGAACTGGCCATTTCCTTGGGCTAATGTCCAGGATGGACGTGGTGTGGAATCCTATATTCAAGGATTTCTGGATGGGATGAGTACAGAGAAACATATTATTTTCCTCGGAACGGTAGCGCATATTTCAAATATCAAAGCAATCCAGTTAGCGTCCCTGCAAGAGATGCTGGATCAGCCGATTTTAAAAAAACGTTTATGGCAGTTTATGCAAAATAGGTCTGCCCGTCTGGAATAATTCTGCTGTGGAATAAAAATAGATGAAACAAAAAGTGGTTGTATTTAGTCAAATTGATGCTGATATTCAAAACAGGCTCGAACAAAATTATCAGGTGAGCTATATACAACCGAAGCTGGGTGATGTGAATCAACAGCTTTTGCAGCAGGTTCGGGATACCGATGGCATGATTGGTGCAGGGCGTTTGCTGAATTGCGATAATCTGGCCAGTGCTACCCGATTGAAAATTATCTCCAGTGTCAGTGTTGGTTATGACAACTATGATCTGGATTATTTAAATGAAAGAAAAATCTATCTGAGTCATACACCGCATGTGCTGACCGAAACTACAGCTGATCTTGCTTTTACTTTACTGATGTCAGCGGCACGCAAAGTGGCTTATCTGGATCAATGGACCAAGCAGGGGCAATGGCAGCGTACTGTGGGTGAAGCACAATTTGGTGTGGATATTTTTGGAAAAACCCTGGGAATTATTGGTCTGGGCCATATTGGGGCTGCGATCGCACGCCGTGGTTTTTACGGTTTTAATATGAATGTGCTCTACTATAATCGCAGGGAAAAACCGGAAATTGCGCAAGGCTTCAATGCACAATATTGCCAGCTCGATGAGCTGTTACAGCGTGCTGACTTTGTGGTCGTTGCAGTAGATTTGAATGCTGATTCCAAGGCGCTGATTGCAGCAGCGGAATTTGCAAAAATGCAACCGCATACAGTATTGGTTAATATTTCACGTGGCCCGGTTGTTGATGAACAGGCATTAATTGAAGCTTTAAAAGCCAAGCAGATTTTTGCTGCAGGTCTGGATGTCTATCAGAAAGAACCGCTAAAAGAATCAGAATTATTCCATTTGGATAATGTCGTTACCTTACCGCATGTGGGTTCGGCTACCGCCGCCACCCGTAAAAAAATGGCAGAACTGGCTTATCAGAACTTGGTTGATGCCTTGGAGGGGCGAGTACCTCGTTATGTAGTCAATCCGGAATTTTAAAATGCCATTAAATGTAGTTTAAACGATATTAAAAAATAACATTTTCTTGCGTCTCTGCGCATAGTTCGATGCTATATTCAAAACAAATTAGGTTGGCAGGATTAGAGATTTTTCATTGAAACGATTGATGCTGGCATGTAGCTTAAGTCTGTGTATGGTGACAGGGCATGGCTCTACCCATGATTTTAATCAAGCAAATGTACAATTTTCTGTGCCCGATATTGGCACAGGCGTGGGCTTGCTCGATCAGCAAAAAGAAAAAATGATCGGTGAGAAAGTTTATCGTGAAGTGCATAAGAAAATGCCTGTCTTGCAAAATCCATGGCTGGAAGATCAACTTTTATCAGTATTTTCACATATTCTGAGTCAGACCCAGTTACAACAGCCTATCGGTTTGCTGGTAATCAATGATCCGCAAATTAATGCCTTTGCTGTGCCGGGCGGGCTCTTTGCACTGAATGCAGGTCTGATAAATTCCGCCCGAAATATGGATGAAGTGGCAGGGGTGATGGCGCATGAAATTGCACATGTCACACAACGTCATTACAGTCGCTCCCAAGATGCCTTTAAGGGACAAGGTTTATTGGCGCTAGCGGGAATTTTGGTGGGTGCTTTGGTGGCTTCTCAAGCAGATGGTGATGTGGGGGCGGCGGTTATGATGGGGTCGCAGGCAGCCCTTCTGGATAAACAGCTCACCTATAGTCGTAATCAGGAGCGTGAAGCAGACCGGATCGGGATGCAGTATATGTACCGTTCCGGCTATAACCCACATAGCATGGCAGACTTCTTTGAGGTTATGCATCGCTCTAGCAGTCGGTTAAGCTTTCTGCCAGATTTCTGGTTCACGCATCCACTCACCACTGAACGGATGAGCGAGGCACGTTTACGTGCCAACCAGCTTCCCGCAGTGAAACGCAATCTCAATGATCAAGACTTTGAGGTTATCAAGTGGTATAGCAGGGTATTGTCCCGTCAGACGGATGCAGAGCAGCTGGTGTTGATGGACCAGCGAAATAATTTTGCGGGTCAGCTTGCCTTGACAGCTTATCAAATACAGCAGGGTGATTTTCAAGCCGCACAGATTTCGCTGGATCGGGCAAAAAAGCATAACCAGATGCATCCTTTGCAGGTTTTGTTGCAGGCTGATATTTATTTAGCCCAGAATCAGCTTGATCAAGCTTTGAGAAGTGTGGCTTCAGCAGCACGAATCATGCCGGAGAATCGCGCACTTAATTATAAATATGCAGAAGTTCTGATTCGTGCCCGGCAACCCGATCAGGCAAAAGCTTTAGTGCAGCGATTTCTAAATGCCAATCCACGCGATGTCAATGGCTGGCGACTGATGCAAGTGGCTGCCAATGCAGAGCCAGATTCAGCGATCAAGGCTGCCAATGTACTCCGCTATCGTGCAGAAGTAGAGTACTGGTCAGGATATGAAGAAACCGCGATCAAATCATTATTGCATGCCCAGCGTAGCGTGAAGAATAATCAGTCCTTGTCCTCAACCATTCGTCAGCGTCTGAAACAGATGCAACAGGAGCATCAATATAAAATTTAACCATGAGCTGGATTTCAAATTTTTGTATCGGAATGATATAGCATGGTTGTCTTGAATCAAGCTACAATCTTTTTTGAAGATAGTATGTATCAGTTTGAAGCATTGTATGAAAAGAATATTATTAGGCGTATGTCTACTGGGCTGGAATTATGGGGTTTTTGCTGCAAGTGCAGTTGAATATGTAGCAGCAGTAGAACAAATTAATGCCGATTATAAAAAAGAATCACGGCAATTTTTAAGCAGTTTGAATCCGCAGCAGCAAGGATTTAGTCCTGAGCAAAATGCAAAATTTTGTGGGATTGTAGGGCGCTATGTCGATCGCCTGTATCAGGCTGCTGACCAGAATCGTACTTATCTGGATCGTCAGTTTCAAAATATGACTAAACAGGATGTAATTAGAGAAGTGAAGTTATCTAAAGAGATGCAACTACTTAAGCGTTATCATGTAGATTGTAATTTGCAATAAAAAATAAGAACATGCTAAGAACTGTCCAGGAAAAGGGCAGTTCAACGCAAAAAATAGATTTAAATTTAAAATGGGAAATTAAGCAAGTTTTGCTTTAATTTTGGCAGAAACTTGTGCAGGATCGGCGCGCCCGGCTATGAGCGGACGCAGAGAATTCATCACCTTACCCATATCTTTCATGCTAGTAGCTTGTTGCGCTTCAATCGTTTGCGCAATCAGGGAATCAAGTTCTTCCTCAGTCATAGCTTCTGGTAGAAATTGAGAGAGAACCTCAACTTCGGCTTGTTCCTTACTAGCTAAATCTTCTCGACCAGCACCTTCAAAGGCTTTGATCGATTCTTTACGTTGTTTAATTTGCTTTTCAATGACCGCAAGAACCTGAGCGTCGTCAAGTTCTTTGCGCTCATCGACTTCGATTTGCTTAATTGCTGCCTGTAGACTACGAATGACCGTCAACTTCGGCATATCCTTGGCACGCATGGTGGCTTTCAATACGTCAGTAATCTGGTTTTTTAAAGTAGTCATTATTTATTCCAAGCAGTCAATCACAAATTAATCTTAGTAAAGGCGAGTAGTACGTACTGATTCACGCGCCAATTTCTTTTGGTAGCGTTTAACAGCAGCAGCTTTTTTGCGCTTACGTTCTTGAGTTGGTTTTTCGTAGAATTCGCGCTTACGTACGTCAGCTAGAACGCCCGCTTTTTCGCATGAACGTTTGAAACGACGGATAGCTACGTCTACTGGTTCGCCTTCTTTCAATTTAACTTGTGGCATGAAGAATCCTCATTAAGTTATGGATAAGATCAGGGCCGAATTGCCCCAGATCACAAGTGAAGGTCAGTATTTTACTCATTTACATCTCATACCACAAGCCTATAATAGTTGCTGCAATAGATTTGATACAGGTTATAGGCAGTTTAATGATCGTTTTAGGCTTGGAAACGTCGTGTGATGAAACAGGGCTTGCACTTTATGACAGCGAGTTGGGGTTACGCGGACAGGTGCTTTATAGTCAAATTAAACTGCATGCAGAATATGGCGGTGTGGTTCCAGAATTGGCATCACGTGATCATGTACGTAAATTAATCCCCCTTATTAATGAGCTGCTCGAACAAAGTGGCGTGAAAAAATCAGAAATTGATGCTGTCGCTTATACGCGTGGTCCAGGTCTGATGGGTGCGCTAATGACAGGTGCACTGTTTGGTCGTACTTTGGCCTTTGCACTGAATAAACCGGCGATTGGTGTGCATCATATGGAAGGTCATATGCTGGCACCTTTGTTGTCAGAAACTCCGCCGGAATTTCCATTTGTGGCACTTCTGGTTTCTGGCGGTCACTCACAGCTTATGGCAGCGTACGGTATTGGGCAGTATGAATTGCTGGGTGAATCGATTGATGATGCTGCCGGTGAAGCCTTTGATAAAGTCGCAAAAATGATGGGTCTGCCATATCCGGGCGGTCCGAATATATCCAAACTGGCGGAGCAGGGTGATCCGAATGCATTTGCATTCCCGCGACCAATGCTGCATCAAGGTCTGGAATTTTCATTTAGCGGTTTAAAAACGGCTGTTTCTGTACAAATGAAGAAACTGGGTGATGAAAACCGCGATGCTGACATTGCAGCCAGTTTCCAGGAAGCAATTGTTGATACTTTGGTAAAAAAGTCGGTGAAAGCACTGAAGCAAACGGGGCTTAAACGTCTGGTGATTGCCGGTGGTGTCAGTGCCAATAAACGTTTACGTGAGCGTTTAGAAGCAGATTTAGCCAAGATCCGTGCATCTGTTTATTATGCAGAACCGGCTTTATGTACCGACAACGGTGCCATGATTGCCTTTGCCGGTTATCAACGTTTAAAAGCAGGCCAGCAAGATGGTTTGGCCGTGACCACAACACCACGCTGGCCGATGACGGAATTGACTAATCCGACAGAGGCATAGATTTCAGCCAAAAAAAGGAAGAGGTTTGGGCCTCTTTCTTTTTAATGTAACTTTTTAAATGAGAACTTAATAGAAACGAGATGCTGTGAATATCTGTATTTATTTATAACTTTATTTAAAACTCAAATATTCTATTGAAACTTGAAAATCGTTTAATAGCTTCGGTTTAAATCATGCAGCTTTTATAAGTTTGCAGCAGAGATTGCTTCGGATGGAAAATATCAAATTTAAAAGTTTTCAGGATGCGGGACAGGCGGTATTGCAGTTTCTGCATAAGCATTTTGGCTTTGATTTATGGATGATCACCCGGGTAGAAGGTCTGGACTGGATCGTCCTGCAAACGGAAGACCATGGCTATGGCGTACAACCTCGACAAGTTTTTCAGTGGGCAGATTCCTTCTGCTTTCATATGGTGGCAGGTAAAGCGCCTAGAATTGCACCCCGTTCAGAAGTAATTCCTTTATATGCCACAGCGCCGATTAATCAGCAGGTCTGTATAAAATCTTATATTGGCCAGCCACTCGTTAAAGAAGATGGCAGTCTGTTCGGAACACTTTGTGCGATCGATCCTGAAATCAAATCAGAAGCTATTGTTCAAGATATGCAACTGGTCGAGTTGTTAGGGCAATTGCTCAGTTCGATTTTGCAGGCAGAGTTACGCCAGATTGAGCAGGTGCGACAGCGTGAATTACTCCAGGAAGAAGCCAGTAAAGATGAATTGACTGGATTGTATAATCGCCGTGCCTGGGACAAATTTCTGCGAGCAGAGGAAGAACGTTGCAAGCAATATGGTCATCCTGCTGCTGTATTATTTATTGACCTGAATGATCTGAAAAAAGTGAATGATAGTTTGGGGCATGAAGAAGGTGACAGGCTGATTCAGAATGCAGCTCAAGTGTTACGAGATAATGTGCGCATCAATGACATTGTCGCCCGTTTGGGTGGAGATGAATTTGTGATGCTCAGTGTGGAAAATGATAAAACGGGTGCTGAAACGTTGCTCGACCGTTTAATTGCTGCTTTTGCAGAAGCAAATATTGGCGCAGCAATTGGTCTGGCAATGCGTCATTCGAGTCAGGGTCTATTTGCAGCAATCGCACAAGCGGATCAGAACATGTTTGAATATAAACGCTGGAAAAAAGCCAGTGAAGCTGTGGCCTATCTTAAATAATTGATGCTTTGAATTTTCTGTAAATAAGCAAGAATTTTATAATATCGGAAGGGTCGTTTTCTATGGTCTAAAATCATCCTATCTTTCAATATTCTTCTTTGGACGCAGGTATAAAAAATAAGAAGAAATAAGCCTGATTCAGTGTAAAAAGAAAGATTAATACATCATTAACTTAATGATTACAAAATTAATAAGCTTTGTTGCAAAGTAAATTGATCTGATTGAAAGCACTATAAATTGGCTGTAAAGCAGTTGTAGTGAGGAGTTGTGATTAAAAAAGAGCCTCATTTCTTGTGGTCATTATTGTTTGAAATATACATTAAAATTACAGAACAAAAATTTACTTTGCTTAAAGTTAAAGCGCTATCAAGGGAAAAAGCTGGTTGCCAGGAAGAAATATCACCGGCAAGCAGAGCGTTCGAGCTGTTTGGTTTCGAGGTAGCTAATCTTTAGAAATAACCAGATAAAAATGCAAAGAAATTTCAGGGAATAAATTTTATGAAAAAGCAGATTTCTCTCTTTGGTGTGGCTCTTGTATCGGGTTTACTGAGTGCTTGTGGCGGAGGTGGTGGAAGTGGCTCAGATAATCCTACAGTCACTACCCCTCCAAATGTTCCGAAGGAAAGTATTTCCCCTGAGCTTTCAGAAGAGTTTGTCCCTTTCGAAGATCAGGATATTGTGGATAAAATTCGCGATAAAATTTCTGGAGATACCAGTAATGATACTGATTATAATGTTGCTCTAGGTCATATGATTGGTGAAGTTTTTGCAGATTATCCTTATGGGCGTACTGCACGTATCATCAAGATTTATAATCTGGGCATCAATAGTATTAAATACCCAAATCTGATCTGTTCAGAAGTAAATACCAATGGTGCAGTCAAGACTCTTAAATTAAAAACGGATAGAGAGAACTGTATTATTCTGGACAAGACTTATCGTAAAGGCTCCACTATTACTCAGACGGTGAATGGTGACACGACGACTTTAAGCTTTAGCAATGTCCGTTATGGTTCAAATGTAGATTTTAATCTCAAGGACGACTACCTGATTTCTGGCACAATTGTGCATCGAAAGACCAAAAATAACATGGGGCAATCCGAATCTTATCAAATCGATCAGTTAGAATTTCAGCGTATAGCCGAGGATGCTCAGGCGGGTACTTCTGGAACCGCGTTTGATACAAAGAGCAAAGAATATCTGCAGGTGCGTAATTATAATTACAGCCTGGTCGATGATTATGGCAGTGGCAGTAATGGGATTCGTACCTTAACCAGTCGTGGTACGATTATCGGTCAGCCTGATCTGGCAGATTATCGTTACAGTTTTGATTTTAATACCAGCACACCATTCAAAATGGATGAAACCGTTTTAAATAACTATAAGCATTTGCCAAAAGAGGGCGTGCTTAGAATTAAGGACAGCTATGATCAGGTAATTGAGGTCAAACAGAACCAGCCTGAATCGTTAAAGGCTACTGTTTATTTCAATGGCAGTGAAATTGATGACTTGCTGTGGTCTACTATTATTGGTAATAAACAATAATTCGAGAGGTCAAAAAAGCCCTGTATTGTCGGGGCTTTTTATTATTGATGGGGGTAGTCTTTATTACAAAACTTTTTAAATAGCCGTGCTAATAAATCAGGTAGCTGTAGCATCCAATAACAATTCAGCGGAATAAACAGCCTGCCATGACGCTTTAAACTGTTTGTGCACTTGGTCAATCGGAAAAGTACTGAATTTTGCAATATTTTTCGCTTTTTGAATGTTGTCGGCGCGCATATATGCAATCAAATAGTCCTGACCATGAAGTTGCAGATAAAACCAGGACTCGACATGAACCTGTTCAGCCTTAAGCGTCTCAATCACTTTGTCTTGACGTGCTTTTAAAGTACGCTGCCAGTCATGAACTTGCTGCATATGTAAGGGCTTAAGTTGAATGAGAACTGCACCGACATCCATAATTTTAATTTTCTTTTGAGTATCATTATTATATAAGTGATTTATATGAAAAAAGCGACCTGAACCGGTCGCTTTTAAGCTTTTAAGAGGCATTTAGTTGGGTTGAACCAATCCAGTGCTTGGAAAACTGATAGGCAGCGCGTCCTGAACGTTGACCGCGTGCCTGACACCAGCGTAGGGCTTCAGCACGGGTTTCTGGCGTGAGTTCCATGCCTGCCTTTTTAAGATAATGCTCTACAATTTCTAAATACAGATTCTGATCCATTGGATAAAAAGAGAGCCATAAGCCAAAGCGGTCAGACAGTGAGATTTTTTCTTCAATCGCTTCTTGCGGATGCAATTCGGTATATTGCGGAACATCAACCCGGGTAACGGGCGTATTTTCATGCATGAATTCGGGTAATAAATGACGACGATTACTGGTCGCATAAATCACAAAATTGCTGGAACCGGATTGTAAAGAACCATCCAGAACACTTTTTAAACTGCGATAATTTTCGTCTTCGGCATTAAAAGCCAGATCGTCACAATAAACAATAAACTTCTCTGGACGTCCGGCAATGAGTTGCTGGATTTGCGGTAAATCAGACAAATCATCCCGTTCAATTTCAATCAGGCGCAAGCCTTGCTCTGCATATTCAGTCAACAGGGCGCGAACAATAGAAGATTTACCCGTACCACGAGAACCCGTCAGCAAGACATCATTGGCAGGTAGGCCTTTTAAGAACTGCAAAGTATTCTGGATAACTTTTTCTTTTTGTCGCTCAATACCTTTTAAATCGGCCAGTTCTATCTGTCTGAGCTGATGAATGGGTTTGAGCTCACCATTTTGCCACTTATAGGCAAGCGCAGAAAAATCAGGATTTTTTTTCAGTTCGGGCAGGCTTTGCTGCAGCTGCTGCAGCACAGTTGAAAGGGTATTTAAAATATGGTCAGGTAACTCAATTTTTGCCATGATCTAAGCATACAGATTTAAAATTATGCCTAAGATAGTATCACTGCAAAATACACAGTCAAAGCCGGAAAAGTATGATAATTTGCTTAAAGTAGAGAATCTTCGTTATTGTAGAGGATAGAAAGTTTGGACAAATTTTCTGGCTCTGAGTACGAGCTGTATCAAGAATAAATATAGGGAAGAAGGCAGATGCTGTTTAAAGATTTTACTCAGGACATTAATCCACATCAGGCCTATCGTATTAAAAAGCTCAAGCAGCAGCTGCAACAGGCTGAGTCCTATGAAGAATGGAAATATATTGCCCTGAAAATAGATGAAGAATCAGGTGCGCAGGAATGGAAATTTGATAACAGCTCCCCGTATTTTGATGCAGAAGTAATTGCACATCGTCTGGGTAAATTAAGACGCTATCGACAACAAAAGCGTACCCGTGACCTGATGTATATTTTGCGTGAAGGCCTAAGTTACGATATTGCCAACATTGCCCATCCTCTGTTGTTCACTGAAGCTTACGTCGGTACCAAAAAAATTATTGAAGATTATGTCGAAGAAGTCAGCCAGAGCTTAGCCTATATTGCTTCAATAGACTGTACTTGCCTCAGTATTGAAGAAAAATTAGAGTATTTTCAGCATTGTCAGCGTGCTTATGGACAACCGGCCTTGATGTTTTCTGGTGGTTCAACTTTAGGTCTGTTTCATACGGGCGTATGCAAGGCCTTAATGGAGCAGGATTTATTACCAAAAGTCATGTCGGGTTCTAGTGCGGGCGCCATTATGACAGCCATGTTAGGAGTGTCCAAACCGTCACAATATGTCGATATACTAAAGGGACATAATTTCTTTCATGAGGCTTTTCATTTCCGCACAATGAGCGAATTGCTGAAAGGCAATGGTGGCCTGGCCGATGTAAAATATCTGAAAAAATTTCTGATCGAAAATCTGGGTGATCTGACCTTTGAAGAGGCTTTGAAAAACTCAGGCCTACATATTAATATTGCAGTTGCGCCTTATGATGGGGCACAGGACGCACGTATCATGAATGCCTATACATCTCCGGATGTGCTGGTCTGGAGTGCGGTGCTGGCCTCTTGTGCAGTGCCAATTCTGTTTCCACCTGTGCGTTTGACCAGCAAGCGTTATGACGGTCAATATACCCCTTATATGGGATCAACCCGTTGGGTGGATGGCAGTGTGCGCAGTGATTTTCCGCAGGAGAAAATGGCACGCCTGTATAATATCAATTATACCATTGCCAGTCAGACCAACCCGCATATCGTGCCATTTATGCAGGATGATATTTCACGTTTCCGTAAAGGTACCTTGAGCTGGCCGCAACGGATTGTTCGCCGGCAGGGCGCGGTGATTACCAAAGGTATGATGGATTTCGCCCGGGAACATGCGGGAAGTTTGCCTCCTGTACGCCGTCTTTTGGATCATGGCTATGGTGTGGTGGATCAGCGTTATTATGGTGATGTGAATATTGTCGGTAAATATAGCCTGCGCCACTATAGCTATATGTTGCAGAATCCAAGGCCGTATCTGTTTAAAATTTTACAGCGTGAAGGGGAGCGGGCTACATGGCCGAAAATTTCCCTCATCGAAACTCAGGAACGCGTGGGGAAAACTATTCAGCATTGTCTGGAACTGTTAAATTATCAGCATGCACCTGATCCAAAACCTGAATACATTGCCACGACTTAATTTAGATCATCTTGATACTTCTAATTTTGAACTGCGAACTAAAGCCCGCAGCTTGGGCTTTGGGCGGCGTTTGTATTATGCTGAAAAGCAGGCGCTCTGGCTAAAAACCCAAATACCGAATTTCTCTGATAGCTTAAAATTATCAACGCAGGCTGAAATGGGCTGGCAGCGTGAGCTGGATTTTTATCAGGTTTATGCCCGATCAAGTGAGCTAAATTTCTTCCTGCCCCATCAAATTATTCAACAACCTTTCAAGATCGGTCATGACCACTTTGAGCATGCTTTGATTCTGGTGGATGCACGGGCGCATTTTCAAGTCATGCCGCATCAGCAATCCATTACACAAATTCGACAGCATTTGCTGCAAGCTGTAGAGCCTTTAGTCTGCTTGCAGGAGCTGGGCTATTTACATGCGGATTTAAAGCAGGAGCACTTTGTAAATGATCAGGGCAGGGTATGCCTACTTGATTTTGAACATGTGCAGTCAATCTATCAGAATGATACCTATGAGCTGAATGCAACACCACGTTATATGGCGCCAGAACTTTTTCAAGGTCAGGCCAAGAGCCTGCAAAGTGAAGTTTATGCTTTAGGCGTGATTTTTTATGAATGGTTAAGCGGGCAGCGTTTACAGGCGACTGATTATCTGGATTGGGCGCTGTTGCATTGTCAGCGTCTAAAGATTGGGTTACCGGAAAGTTTACAGGTCTTTCAATGCTTATTAGAAGATATGCTATGCAAGCAACAACCGCATCGACTGACAGATTTCAAAGCGGTTAGATCCTACTTAATGACTGAAATTGAATGAGAAAAATACAATAAGACCGGGATTGTTTCTTATTTAATCAAACGGGTGCTTTTTTATGATAAACGGCTTGTCAGCTGGAAATGATCTCTATAATATACACAGCCATCGGGGACGTGGCGAAATTGGTAGACGCACTGGATTTAGGTTCCAGCGCCGCGAGGTGTGAGAGTTCGAGTCTCTCCGTCCCCACCAATCGATATTCGGGTAACTGGATATTGAATTGAAGTAGAGGATTGGTGTAATGGTAGCATGACGGTCTCCAAAACCGTTCGTCAAGGTTCGAATCCTTGATCCTCTGCCAAAGTTTGAAAGAAATCCAACACTAAGTTGGTACCCTGATGGGGACGTGGCGAAATTGGTAGACGCACTGGATTTAGGTTCCAGCGCCGCGAGGTGTGAGAGTTCGAGTCTCTCCGTCCCCACCATCATATTAAAGCAAGGCTAATGCCTTGCTTTTTTATTGCCTGAAATTTAAGTCTAATTTTTAGTGTGATATTTGCTGTGATAAGTAATGAACTTTAATGCATTCCAGGTTTCACTTCTTAAGTGAATGATTATTATCAGGGCATGACTGTAAAAATTCTAATATCAAAAATGATAAGCTGCGCGATCCCACTGCTTTTAAATTTCAATGGAGTGATCTTTCATTCGTTATACCCATCATTTTTATATAGAAGGGGATAAATTTAATAATAGGAATATAAGTAGGATGATATTTGCTCAATTGAAAGTTAACTGCTTAATTTTTGATATAAAAGCATTTAGATTCTTACAGAACTACTTGTGAATCAGGTCTAATCGCTATAATATACACAGCCATGGGGATATGGCGGAATTGGTAGACGCACTGTGTTCAGGTCGCAGCGCCTTCTGGGCGTGAGAGTTCGAGTCTCTCTATCCCCACCAAATATGAAAAACAAGGTATCTACCTTGTTTTTTTTTGCCTGCAATTTGCTAAGCCCAGTTTTATTTATTCTGTTTTCTATTTTTGGTTCCATATACTGCTTCAGATCTAATTTGCAATCAAAGAGGCAGTTTCAGCGTTCTGTTTAATAATGTTAATTAATATTAGAAATTCATTTGAGTTTTTATTTGGGATAGAGGAATTAAATAAAAACTTTTGAAGAAATAACGGACTTGTAGCTTGACCCTAAAAATAGGCAAATTTTCGACATCAGTTTTATAAAAAAATAAAAAATAAGCTTAACTGTTTATTTTATAGCGGAATAGACTGTTATTGCTTGTAAAATCACTTGTCAATGACGGTCTATCTCTATAATATACACAGCCATCGGGGACGTGGCGAAATTGGTAGACGCACTGGATTTAGGTTCCAGCGCCGCGAGGTGTGAGAGTTCGAGTCTCTCCGTCCCCACCA
>NZ_LSZI01000005.1:0-86346 GCF_001647535.1 Acinetobacter sp. SFA
GCAATCGCAGCTGTTAAAGTTGTTTTACCATGGTCAACGTGACCAATTGTGCCCACGTTAACGTGTGGCTTATTACGTTCGAACTTAGCCTTAGCCATGAGATCTTCCTTTTTGAACTGCTCATGCAGGATCACTGCATGAGCGCTTGGTTTTAACTATGAATTAGTTTGGGCTTATAGTAATCGAAAGATTACTCGTCGTCACCTTTTTTACCGCCAGACTGGAATTTAGAAATAATGCCTTCAGCCACGTTACGTGGAGTTTCAGCATATTTAGCAAATTCCATAGAGTAAGTCGCACGACCTTGAGACATAGAACGCATTTGAGTTGCGTAACCAAACATCTCAGCCAATGGAACTTCAGCACGGATTGCTTTAGTACCACCAGGTAAATCGTCCATACCCTGAACCATACCACGACGACGGTTTAAGTCACCCATGATATCGCCCATGTAGTCTTCTGGAGTTTCTACTTCAACTTTCATGATTGGTTCAAGAAGGATAGGATCCGCTTTCATGAAACCATCACGGAAGGCATAAGAACCCGCCATTTTGAACGATAATTCGTCAGAGTCGACATCATGGTAAGAACCATCAAATAGTGTCGCTTTGATACCCACAACAGGGTAACCAGCCAATACACCATTCTTCATGCGTTCTTGAATACCTTTATCAACCGCACCGAAGAATTCTTTAGGTACAACACCACCTACAACTTCTTCAGCAAACTCGTAGTCTTTACCAGCTTCTTCAACGTCCATAGGTTCTAAACGAACATATACGTGACCGAATTTACCTTTACCACCAGTTTGACGTACGAATTTACCTTCTTGCTCAACAGTCTTTTTGATTGTCTCGCGGTAAGCAACCATTGGTTTACCAATGTTCGCTTCAACGTTAAATTCACGTTTCATACGGTCAACAAGGATATCAAGGTGAAGCTCACCCATACCCGCGATGATTGTTTGACCAGATTCTTCGTCAGTGCGTACACGGAACGATGGATCTTCTTTAGCCAAACGACCAAGTGCGATAGACATTTTCTCTTGGTCAGCTTTAGTCTTAGGCTCTACAGCTAAAGAAATTACTGGCTCAGGGAATTCCATACGCTCAAGTGTAATGATGTTTTTCTCATCACAAAGTGTATCACCAGTAGTTACGTCTTTAAGACCTACACATGCTGCGATATCACCCGCACGGATTTCGTCAACGTCTTGACGTTCGTTCGCGTGCATTTGCACGATACGGCCGATACGCTCACGCTTAGATTTCACTGGGTTATATACTGGGTCGCCTTGTTTAAGAACACCAGAATAAACACGTACGAAGGTTAAGTTACCTACGAATTTGTCGTTCATGATTTTGAACGCTAACGCAGAGAACGGTGCTTCGTCAGATGCTTCACGAGTCGCTTTAGTTTCAGCTTTGTCATCAAGGATACCCTCGATCGCTTTAACTTCAGTCGGTGATGGCAGGAAGTCAATCACAGCATCCAACATACGTTGAACACCTTTGTTCTTGAACGCCGAACCACAAAGCATTGGTTGAATTTCACAAGCCAAGGTTTGAGCACGAAGACCAGCAATGATTTGTTCTTTCGACAAGTCACCATTGTTTAAGTATTCGTCCATTAACTCTTCAGATGCTTCAGCCGCAGCCTCAACCATGTTAGTACGCCATTCATTAGCCGTATCAACAAGGTCAGCAGGGATGTCGCCATATTCGAACTTCATACCTTGAGATGCTTCATCCCAGATAATCGCTTTCATTTCGATTAGGTCAACAACACCCTGGAAGTTTTCTTCTGCACCAACTGGAATAACCACTGGTACAGGGTGTGCACCAAGACGTGTTTTCATTTGTTCAACAACACGGAAGAAGTTTGCACCAGTACGGTCCATCTTGTTCACGAATGCTAAACGAGGCACTTGGTATTTGTTTGCTTGACGCCATACAGTTTCTGACTGAGGTTGAACACCACCTACAGCACAGTAAACCATACATGCACCATCAAGAACACGCATAGAACGTTCAACTTCGATTGTGAAGTCTACGTGTCCCGGGGTATCAATTACGTTGATACGGTGTTCTGGGAACTGTTTAGCCATACCAGACCAGAAACAAGTTGTAGCAGCTGAAGTGATTGTAATACCACGTTCTTGCTCTTGTTCCATCCAGTCCATTGTTGCTGCACCATCATGTACTTCACCAAGTTTGTGAGATACACCTGTGTAGAACAAAATACGTTCTGAAGTTGTGGTTTTACCAGCATCAATGTGAGCCGAGATACCAATGTTACGGTAACGAGAAATTGGGGTTTGACGAGCCATGATCTCTTGCATTCCTAAATTTTGTTGTTTAAAACAGGACGCTTTAAGCTGCTAGCAACTTAAAGCGTTTTGATGACAGTCTGGGCAAAACCCAAACCATCACTGTCCTGATAAGGGCCTGTTTTATTTGCTTAGAAACGGTAGTGAGAGAATGCTTTGTTGGCTTCAGCCATACGGTGCACATCTTCACGTTTTTTAACCGCTGCGCCTTTACCTTCAGATGCATCAAGCAACTCGCCAGCAAGACGTAAAGCCATAGTTTTTTCAGAACGCTTAGCAGCAGCATCTACTAACCAACGCATCGCTAGGGCAGTACGACGGGATGGGCGCACTTCCATAGGAACTTGGTATGTAGCACCACCAACACGGCGTGCTTTAACTTCGACCATAGGACGAACTTTTTCAAGCGTAGCTTCAAAGAATTCAACCGGGTCTACTTTAGATTTTTCTTGAACGCGGTCTAAAGCACCGTAAACGATACTTTCAGCAATAGATTTTTTACCATCTTGCATTACGTGGTTCATGAATTTAGCGATTGTTTGGCTGCTGAACTTAGGATCCGGAAGGATTTCACGAGCAGCGACTACGCGACGTCTTGGCATTTTAAAACTACCTATAAATATGACACTTCAGGTTTATCCAGCAGTAGCACAAAGTGTCATGTGCTTTCGCTGGCCTTACTACACGTCGCTTGAATTTCACAAAATTAAATGCAGAAATCAGACAAGCGAGACGATAAAGGATTGCAGTTCTAGCGAACTAAGAAGTTGATCTTGAAAGATTATTTCTTAGGACGTTTAGTACCGTATTTAGAACGAGCTTGGTTACGATCTTTAACACCAGCACAGTCTAAAGAACCACGAACGGTATGGTAACGTACACCTGGTAAATCTTTAACACGACCACCACGGATAAGAACAACACTGTGCTCTTGAAGGTTATGACCTTCACCACCGATGTAGCTAGAAACTTCGAAACCTGAAGTTAAGCGAACACGGCAAACTTTACGCATTGCTGAGTTAGGTTTTTTAGGTGTAGTTGTGTAAACACGTGTACAAACACCACGACGCTGTGGACAAGCCTTCAACGCAGGAACTTTAGATTTTTCAACTAAAGTCGTACGACCCTTGCGGATCAACTGATTTGTTGTTGCCATGTGGCAATTCTCCCGTTAATAAAAAGCCCCAAAAAACTACTACTTTTTGAGGGCATGCAATTGTAAGTCAAGATGCAAAATTGGTCAACCTAATCAAGTTAAGCAAATGCCGATTCTCACGACATTGCTTGCTTTTATAGCTTGATTAAAATCCGGTTATTTTTTCGAATTTTTTCCGGCTTTTTTTGTAACATTTTGGACTTCAGATTGAGGGTCGGATTTTTCCTGATTGTCTGCCTCAAGCTCTGGAGTTTCTGCAGCAGATTCTGTCTCGGCAGCTGCATCTGGATGCAGTTCAGCTTCAATTTCCGGATTAAATGAAGTTTTAGTTAAAGCCGGTTGCTGTGACTGCTTGTCTGCGGCAGGTTCAACCAATTCCTCGCTGAGCGCTTCCAGCCCTTCACTGACTTTTTCATCTTTCTTCACTTCAGCATCTTGAGCGCTTAAATCATTCTGCTCTTTTTTGACCAGTTTAACCTGACTGATCGTGCTATTACCCTCAAGTGGAATCTCTTTATCCATGATTGGCTTATCTTTTGGAGCTTCAACCGATGGAGAAGTACTTTCTAGCAGCTTGGGACTCGCCTGTTGCAACAAACTGACTGCTTTCTTATAGGCAGCATAAGGTGAAAGTTGTGAATCCTGGTGCTGAATCAGATATTGACGGGCATGGGAAAATGCTTCCTGAGCTTTCTGATTCACGTCCTCAACGAAGCGATGACTATATACAGCACCAATACCTGCACTTGCTAGAGGAGTCAGCCTGGTTAACTGCTCCAGTATCGAACTTTTCGGCAGATGATTCAGCCATTGCCATTTCGTTTCTCCCTCATGACGACTGAGCCATTGCTTGATAACACTGATATCGTTACCAGAACCTAGCATCGCCTGTAACTGGGAAATATCATGGCTTTTAAGGGTATTGCTTAACGCTTTTAAACCCAACAACAAAGTTTGCTTTTCTGCAATCAGACCGAGGTCGATCTGTTTAAAGATATGCTGGACGATTTCCTGGTCTTCTTCTTTACTCAAGTCAAAACCATAAGAACGACCAACTTGATAGATGGTACGTAATGCCATAAGTAAAGAAGCCGGAATATCGATCGCGGTACCAATCACCCCTGAAGCACCACTGACCGCCCCCTGTACAGTTGCAATCCATTTATTTTGCTCCCCCAAAGCTTGAGAAATCCGTTTGGAACGATCAACATCCTGAGTGAGTTCCTCTAAATCTTTTACGCCAGCTTCATCAAGAATGGCATCGACCGAACTGGTTTGATTACTGAATTGATTGAGACGCTCATAAAAATAATTCGATACTTTTTCGGTCAGGTCTGGCGCAACAAAGTGCGCAACATTATTTACGGTATTAAAACGGTTCCCAAGAAGTTGACGGGATACATTGGGAAGATGCTCACGGAGCATTTGCTGAGGATTGTCATATTTTTTTGAGGAAAAAACACTTTTCACCTTCGCTGAACCGTCAATCACCTGATCAGAGCCTGAAGGCTTCAGTGCTTTAGTCACTGAATCCGGTGCAACATGATTCAATAAATCCAATCCAGTTGAACTGAACTTTTTCGCCACTCCAAAGGCATTCGAAATCAGACCATTAGATTGTTTATTATTAGCATTTACCATTTTTTACCTCAGCATTCATGTGCTTGTATTTGGTATAAATACTAGGTGTAGTCAGCATTTATCTCAACTTTATTCTGTTTCATTTAGTAAAACCCGTACACGCCGACTCACAAAGTCAACCGACTGTCACACGGCATAACATTTGCCATAAGATTTCAAAAGTCTTTCTGCTATCATGTTCCCCATCATGAAATTAAGGCTGAGCGCTGGATTGGGCGATTTAAAAGCCCCTATATCTGCCGTTGAGCATAGAGCAAACTATAAGGATCTGTAGATGAAACGTGTTGTCATCACTGGCATGGGTATTAACTCGTGTATTGGTAATACATTAGAGGATGTAAACCATTCTTTACAAAACGGGATTTCAGGAACACGTTTTAATCCGACTTATGCTGAACTCAATTTCAAAAGTCATGTCAGTGCTGCAGCCGAGCAGGATTTCGACGGGATCGACCGCAAACTAAAACGCTTTATGGGTGTATGTGCGATGTATGCATATAACTCAGCGTTGGCTGCGGTTGAACATGCAGGTTTAAAGGCTGAAGACCTAGCTGGCAACCCACGCTATGGTATCGCGGGTGGTTCAGGTGGGGGTTCAACTGCTTCCGTTATTGAAATGAACGAATTATTGCAAACCAAAGGTGCGCGTAAAGTTGGTCCTTTCTTTGTACCACGTAATATGACCAACACCATTACGGCTAACGTCGGTGTCGCTTTTAAACTGCAAGGTGTAGCACATACCATTACCAGCGCATGTGCAACCTCTGCGGATGCGATTGGTTATGCCTATAATCTGATTCAACTCGGCAAACAAGATTTAATGCTGGCAGGTGGCGGTGAAGAAGATCACTGGTCACAAAGCTTGTTGTTTGATGCCATGGGCGCACTTTGCTCTAAATACAATGATAACCCGGAAACAGCCTCACGCCCTTATTCTGCAGACCGTGACGGTTTCGTGATTGCCGGTGGTGGTGGTTTCGTGGTGCTCGAGTCTTTGGAACATGCGCAAGCGCGTGGTGCCAATATTCTTGCCGAAGTCGTAGGCTATGCAGCTAATTCGGATGGTGCCGACATGGTTGCACCAAGTGGTGAAGGTGCAACGCGTTGCGTACTGATGGCTTTAGAAGAAGCAAAACAACACGGTGTCGATAAAATTGACTATGTGAATACACATGGTACTTCTACTCCAGCGGGTGACATTACAGAACTTAAAGCGATGGAACGTGCTTTCGGTGAAGGTCAGGTTCCTCCACTCAGCTCAACCAAGTCAATGACGGGTCACAGTCTTGGTGCTGCTGGTGTTCAGGAAGCGATTTATTCGGTTCTAATGATGCAAAATGACTTTATTGCGCCAAATATCAATGTAACTGAGCTAGATGAAGGCGCGAAACCGTTTGATATCGTGCTTGAAAAACGTGACGCAAAATTGAATACTGTAATGAGTAACAGTTTCGGTTTCGGCGGCGTAAATGCTTGTCTCATTTTCAAAAAATGGGAAGGCTAAGCCGCCCAATTTAGGGTGACTTGATGGATGCTCCTTCTGATGCTTTCTTGTGGGTAAAAGCATTACATATTATTGCGGTGGTATGCTGGTTCGCAGCTTTGTTCTACTTGCCACGGCTGTATGTCTACCATGCCATGAGTGAAGATGCCGTGAGTCATCAACGCTTTGAAGTCATGGAACGTAAGTTGTATCGTGGCATCATGTGGCCGGCCATGCTGGCCACTCTGATTACGGCGCACTTTCTGGTGGATTGGGGGGATGCAACGCAGCATTACCATGAAGCTTTATGGTTTTATCTGAAAGTAGGTCTGGTCGGTTTACTGGTGATTTACCATCTGGTATGTGGTTATTACCGCAAGAAGCTGATTGATAATGCACATTACAAGTCGCACAAGTTCTGGCGTTATTTTAATGAGATGCCTACCCTGATCTTATTTGCCGTGGTCATTCTGGTTGTGGTGAAACCGCAGTTTTAATGTATTCAATTTAAAAAAAAACCTCCTATTGGAGGTTTTTTTTAAATCTTTTTTTATTCAATACTTCAAAATCCTGCTTAAGCCGAATTTCCTATAAGCCCCAAGCAAGCATCTAATAAATCCTACTTTTCTAACTGAGAAATACGGAGAGAATGCCTAAAAATCACTTTAAATTAATCTTAAGCAGCGTAAAAAAGCAGAAACCTTCCAGATGACTTTAAAGAAAAATTCCAATCCGTAAATCACGGTTAATCTCATACTCTAACGTGCAATTCGAACTTCCCCTTCTAAACCATTTGGACTGAATACGATTTGCCATAATTGTAATTCTCGTGCTCGAAATGCACCAGCACAGGCATTTAAATAATAATTAAACATTCTTTTAAAGCGAGCACTATAATTGGCTTCAATTTCTGGCCACGCTTGAAGGAATCTTTCCGACCAGGCCCGAAGTGTTAAGTCATAATCGGTACCAAAATTATGCCAATCTTCCATAATAAATTTGCCACTACTAAAATGAGCAATTTTTTCAATTGAGGGTATATAACCATTCGGGAAGATATATTTCGTTATCCATGGATCAGCTCCCTTCCTTATGGTATTAGAACCAATGGTATGCAATAAAAACAATCCATCTGCATTTAAATTACGTTGTACGACTTGAAAATAGGTATCGTAATTTTTCAATCCTACATGCTCAAACATGCCTATAGATGCAATACGATCGAATCTCTCATTTAAGTTACGATAATCCATAAGCAAGATTTCAACATCAAGTCCTTTACATCGCTCAACGGCTAGTTTTTGTTGTTCTTTAGAAATGGTAATACCTACTACAGAAACTTGATAATTTTTGGCCGCATATTCGGCTAACCCGCCCCATCCGCAGCCAATATCCAGCAATCGCATACCTGGCTGCAAGTCAAGTTTGCGACAGATCAAATCGAGTTTTTGTTGCTGGGCTTGAAAAAGGTTATCGGCATTTTTCCAGTAGGCACAAGAATATTGCATATATGGATCAAGCATATGATTAAAAAGATCATTACCAAGATCATAATGTTCTTCACCCACCTGCCAGGCTCTTTTTTGAGTCTGTAAATTTTGAATTCGAGAAATTGCAATTCTAATAATATCTTTTAAATTATAGGGTATTTTTTTATCTAACTTGGCACGTAAAATTTTATAGAATAAAATATCCAGCCGATCACAGTCCCACCAGCCATCCATATAGCTTTCACCTAGACCTAATGAACCTTGCTGTAAGATACGGTTATAAAAATCATCATTATGTACCTGTATGTCATAAGGCTTGTCACCATTAACCTGAATGCCAGCTTCATCCAATAATTTTTCCAAGATCTCTCTTAGACCATCATTTTTATGCTCAACATAGATATTCATATCTACTCCTACATCTTCTATTTTTTTAGTTTTATTAAATAATTATATAATTCCAGATAACTCTACCTCTTATGGATTTCACTCCAAGCGCCAGATTATGCTTATTTTTTAGCAGCACTTCATCAGCTACTCGAGTCTCTGGACTTTGTCCTTTGAAGAGATTAGCTAATCATTGCAAAATTTTGGCTGTTAGACTGTTTTTCTAGTGTTAAGAGATAAGCTTCTATTGTAGGCAGGTCATTGTAAAAAGACCTTTATTATGAGATTCAGCATCCGCTGAAACAGGCATTCATTTTTCAAATTATTTTTTATCCATGATTCATGGTTAACTCAAATTTCAATCACCATTTAAATAGACCCTCATAAAAAAGAGAGGGGTTTCTTCCCCTCTCTTTTTAATTATTTGAACTCATAGTTACCGTATATCTAAAGACTGGATGCGCTTCTTCATCCTTGGTTTATACAACATATGGTAGGTGGCAAACAGAATAATCAACCAGAGTGGACTAATCATCAATGCTTTCATGGTATCTGCTTCCAGACTCAAAATAACCAATGCAAAGAACAAAAAGATCAGTACAAGATATGACATCCAAATACCACCTGGCATTTTGAAGGTAGAAGCTGCATGCTTTTCAGGCTGCTGTTTACGGTAACGGATATAGCACACCATAATCAGCCCCCAAATACTGATAAACAGGATCACACACAGCGAACTTGCCAGCGTAAAAGCTTCCATGGTGTTGGGTACGAAATACTGAAAAGCTGCGCCTGCCATGATAAAGGCACAGGAAAACAGCAAGCCTTTGGCTGGAACCGCACGACTCGAAAGTTCAGCTAGCGCCTGGGGTGCCTGAGAATCACGAGCCAAGCCAAAGAGCATCCGGCTGGTCGAGAATACTCCGCTATTCATTGATGACATCACAGAAGACAGCACCACCAGATTCATGATAATGGCCGAAACCGGAATCCCTGCATGCAGGAAAAGTGTCACGAAAGGACTTTGATCTGCGGGAATTTCCACCCATGGTGTTACAGACATAATCACCAGCAGAGACAGCACATAGAACAGGATAATTCGGGTCGGAATCGCATTCACTGCTTTTGGCAGGTTCTTTTCAGGATCCTTGGTTTCAGCCGCCATGGTACCGAGCAGCTCTACCCCTACGAAGGCAAACATCGCAATCTGAAAGCCTGCGAGAAAGCCCATAGTTCCTTTAGGAAACATGCCATCATAAGCCCAGACATTACTAAGACTGGCAGCAGATCCATCTGGCGTCTGGAAATTGCTGAAAATCATATATCCGCCAATTGCAATCAGGCCCAGAATGGCCAGAATTTTAATCAGGGCAAACCAGAACTCAATTTCACCGAACAGTTTGACGGTCAGCAGGTTAATTCCAAGTACCAGCAATACACAGCCAGCACTGATCATCGCCTGCCCCAATGGGGTAAAGGTCATATCCGGTGGCAACCAGAAATTCAGATAATTGATAATTGCCGCCAGATCCGCAATACCCACCAGAATCCAGCCTAGCCAATAGGACCAGCCAATATAATAGCCCGCACCCGGGCCAATCAGGTCATGCGCCATATCAATAAAAGATTTATAGTGCAGATTGGACAGCAAAATTTCGCCTAATGCACGCATCAGAAAAAAGAACATTGCACCAATAATCATATAGATAAATAAGATTGACGGTCCTGCTAATGCAATGGTTTTACCGGAGCCCATAAACAGGCCTGTACCAATGGCGCCACCAATGGCGATTAACTGCAAATGCCGGTTAGAGAGCTTACGCTGCAATTCATGGGGAGCAGACGCTGCGTCATCCTTAGAGGAGGCGGTATTCATAATCGGTTCCTTTTCTTAGCTCAGACTTTCGCTCATCTAATCGGATATCTTCCTGAAATCCTGATTGCAGATGCAGTTTCATTTAAATAACTAAATGATCAAGTCTGATGTCCTTATAAAATCAAAATAGGGAGATGTAAAAATATTCTTTAAATCAAGGTAATGCTGCTATCACTGCAATTTCAATCAGCCAGTCAGGGTTCACCAGATCCGCCTGAATCGTAGCGCGTGCGGGCGTGCCATGACCTTGCAGCCATTCCACCCAAAGCTGATTCACGGTTTGAAAATCGTCCAGATTTTTCACGAATAGCTGTGCAGAAAGCAGACGGCTTTTATCAGTATTTGCCAGTGCCAGCAACTCCTCAATCTTGGCGAACACTTCCAGTGTCTGTTTGCGTATGTCCAGATCGCTGCTGTCGGGTATTTGACCCGATAAATACACGGTTTGATGATGAATCGTTACAGCACTCATAATTCCATTGCTCTTGAGCCGCTGAATAGCTGTATTGTCCTGTGTCATGTTGATCTTCCTTGTTTGGGATATGAAATAAAAAATTAGATTAAAAATTTAAGCATCAATCTGAAAATTAACCCGGGCGGTTACCGCACACATGAGCTCATAGCCGATCGTGCCAGAACTGGCCGCCACCTCATCAATTGGCAAAAGCACACCTTCGGAAGATTGCCCCCAAAGTACCACTTCACTGCCTACATCCGCCTGCGGCAGTGCAGTGACATCCACAGCGAGCATATCCATACTGATCCGGCCCAATGTATGTGTTTTAACTGAATCCACCAGCACAGGCGTACCGGTCGC
Organism: Acinetobacter sp. SFA; assembly: GCF_001647535.1. NCBI lineage: Bacteria > Pseudomonadati > Pseudomonadota > Gammaproteobacteria > Moraxellales > Moraxellaceae > Acinetobacter > Acinetobacter sp. SFA. The sequence goes on from NZ_LSZI01000005.1 coordinate 11,180, forward strand.
CGATAGCCGCTGATAGCCATCGGCATAGCCACAGGCCACCACTCCGATCCGCATCTGTTGCGTGGCAATAAATTTGGAGCCATAGCCAATACTATCGCCTGCCTGTACTGTCTGAATGGCGATAATCTCACTGCGCAGGCTCATCGTAGGACGTAAATTCCAGTCTTGAATACTATGTGCAGGATAATCCGGGGAACTGCCATACAGCATGATGCCGCTACGCACAATATCGCAATGAAGGGTTTGATGATGCCGCAAAATGGCCGCACTGTTACTCAGCGAGGTTTTACCCGCAAGTCCCTGAATCGTTTTATTAAAAATAAAATGTTGATGTTCAATTCCATCCAATCCAAAACGCTCGCCATCCGCATCGGAGAAATGGGTCATATGCGTGATTGAACGGACAGTATTCAGCTGATGCAGCTCCTGCCAGATTTCTGCATATTGCTGTGGCTCAAAACCCAGCCGGTTCATGCCACTGTTCATTTTTGAATACACATCAAACTGTACATCTGGTGCTATTGCAGCAAACTGTTTCAACCATTGCACTTGATGCAGGGAATGAATGGCAAAGCTCATTTCATGCTTCGCACATTCAAATAAATCCTCAAAAGCGAAAATACCTTCAAGCAACAGCAGCGGCTTCTTGCACCCAAGCGCACGTAGCCGCGTGCCCTCCCCGATATCCAGAAAGGCAAATCCATCTGCATCCTGAAGTGCCGTATAAACGCGCTCAATCCCGTGTCCATAGGCATTGGCCTTGACCACGGCAAATACCTGGCTGTCAGGCATACATTGGTGTGAAACGCTTAAATTATGCCTAAGCGCCTGCTGATGAATGATCGCAGTAATAGGACGTGGCATAAAACTCCTCCTTGAATACTGTGCCTCAGATGATCTTAGGCCGCCTGCTGATAACGCGACAATGAAAGACCTTCGGTACTGATTTCAGGATCACGAGCCAAGACCAGATCGCTGATTAACTTGCCCGAACCACACGCCATGGTCCAGCCTAACGTGCCATGTCCGGTATTCAGGAACAGGTTTTTAAAACGGGTTTTTCCAATAATTGGCGTACTGTCCGGGGTCATTGGCCGCAGGCCTGTCCAGAAGCTGGCCTGATTCATATCGCCCCCCGGGAATAAATCACGGGTCACCATTTCCAGCGTGCCGCGACGGTCTTCATTCAGACCCAAGTTAAAACCGCTCAGTTCAGCCATTCCCCCTACGCGGATGCGCTGGTCGAAACGGGTGATTGCAATTTTATAGGTTTCATCCAGCACGGTAGATTGTGGAGCGAAAGCTGGATCTACAATAGGAATCGTCAATGAATAACCTTTCACTGGATAGACCGGTAAATTCAGTTCAAGTGGTTTGAGGAAATTACGTGAATAACTACCAAAAGCCAGCACATATTTATCTGCTGTAAGCACCTGACCATTCACCAGAACTCCTTTGATCTGGTCGCCTTCTACAATCAGTTTTTCAACGTTTTGATTAAACTTGAACTCTACACCCATCCCTTTGGCATGTTCTGCCAAGGCATTGGTAAACAGATAGCAGTCGCCCGTTTCGTCATTGGGTAAATGCAGACCACCCACCAGTTTGTCTTTTGCCTGTGCCAATGCCGGTTCTACACGCGCCAGTCCATCACGATCCAGCAACTCAAACTCCACACCAGTTTCTTTTAGAACCTCGATATCGCGCTGCACCGCATCCAGCTGCGCATCTTTACGGAAAATCTGCAAAGTGCCTTTCGCACGGTTTTCATAAGAGATGCCAATATCACGACGCAAATTGCGTAAACAGTCACGGCTATATTCAGCCACACGCACCATCCGTTCTTTATTGACTGCATAATGCTGGGCATTACAGTTTTTCAGCATTTGTGCCATCCACTGCAATTGCCACAGGCTGCCATCGACATTAATCGCCAACGGAGCATGATGCTGGAACATCCATTTGACCGCCTTAAAAGGAATACCTGGTGCCGCCCAAGGAGTCGAGTAGCCCGGAGAAATCTGTCCAGCATTGCCAAAGCTGGTTTCCTGAGCCGGACCCGCCTGACGATCCAGCACAGTTACAGTTGCTCCCTGCTGCGCCAGATAGTAAGCGCTTGCCACACCAATCACACCACTACCTAAAACCAATACGCGCATTACCTTAATCCTCAAACATTTTTCCAGGTTATTTCACTAGTATATTTTTGCTTTAATAGTTAAATTCACTATATTCAGTGTATAAATTCAGTGGAATAAATATTTTTTCGGGCAGAATTAAAAAAAAGAGGGAAATATTAATGCGCAAATTAGACCGCATTGATCGCATGATTCTAGACATCCTGCAACGCGATGGCCGGATTGCCATTAGCGAGCTGGCAGCACGTGTCAATCTTTCAACCACACCCTGTTCAGAACGGGTAAAACGGCTGGAGCGTGAAGGTATTATCATGGGTTATTACGCCCGTTTAAATCCGGAAATGCTGGAGCGTAGTTTGCTGGTATTTTTGGAAATCAAACTCTCAGCCAAATCAGGTGATGTATTTGATCAGGTGGCTCGTAATCTGACAGAAATTCCAGAAGTCCTGGAATGTCATTTAATTTCTGGTGATTTTGATTATCTGGTCAAAGCGCGTTTAAAGGAAATGAGTGCTTATCGCCGTTTACTGGGGGATTTACTGAAAAAACTGCCCGCTTCTGCTTCCTCGCACAGTTATGTCGTCATGGAAGAAGTCAAAGAAAGTTTATATCTGGACCTAGGGATTTAATACCTTAACTTTATTAATCTGCCTGCAAAAACGTTAAAGCCCCGGAAGGGGCTTTATGTTCGAAAATTCATTGATTTTATTAATCCTTAAGCAGGAATACGCAGTACCTGTCCGGGAAAAATATCATCCGCATTTTTAAGCAAGGGACGATTAGCCTCAAAGATCTTATTATACTGATTGGCATCCCCATAAAACTCTTTTGAGATTTTAGATAAAGTATCGCCAGATTTGACTGTATAGAATTTACTTTCAGGTTCTGGATTAGTCACGGTTAGCTGATCATCTACTTTGGCGACATGATCAATATTTCCGACTGCCAGAATAATCTTTTCACGATCGGCCTGACTTTTTACCTGTCCGCGCACGGTGGCCAGATCAGAGGTCGAGTTATAGCTAATCGACAAACCTGTAATCGGCAAGCCTAAACTTTTGACATGGCCCAATAGCTTATTTGCCATTTCCTGGGCAGAAGGCTCTGCAGGTGCGGCTTTAGGTGCCTGCGGTGTCGCTGCCGGAGTTTGCTGTGGTTCTGCAGCAGCCGTATTTTTCTTACCGATACCTTTTACGAAATCAAAAAGACCCATGGTGAACTCCGTTCTTGTTGTTAATGTCACATCACTCCTATTTTTATAATGAAAAGAGTCTAAGGATAGTTAGTCATTGGTGACATAAAGGTAATGGATTGTAAAACCTTTATGCATGTGAAAGCGGACACAAAAAAACCACCTTACGGTGGTCTTTAGGTTCAGCAAAGCTGAAAATCAGCAATTAACCAAGTTTTTTAGTAACATAGTCGATCGCAGATTGAACAGTTGTGATTTCGTTAGAATCTTCATCAGGAATCGTGATGTCGAAGTCATTTTCGAAAGACATTACCAGTTCAACCAAGTCTAGAGAGTCAGCACCCAAGTCATCCATGAAAGATGCTTCGTTTTTAATCTCTTCGATTTTGATACCAAGTTGTTCTGCAACCGCTTGCTTAACGCGTTGTTCGATATCGCTCACAGGAATTCTCCTCATTGCTTGTGGCGTTTTTAATGCCGTTAGTTTAATTGAATCTAAAAAATTTGGAAAGTTTATACTTGAGCTTAGCTCATGTATAAGCCCCCATTTACATGAATAACTGTACCAGTAATGTAACTAGCTTTATCCGAAGCCAAGAAACTTACGGCATTGGCGATATCCTGCGGATTACCCAACCGGTTTAAAGCCACCTGTTCAGTCATCTTTTTACGAATATCTTCACTTAACTGCTCAGTCATTTCAGTCGCAATAAATCCTGGTGCCACCGAGTTTACCGTAATCTGACGACTGCCCATTTCTTTGGCCAGGCTGCGGCTAAATGCTTCAATACCTGCTTTAGCAGCAGAATAGTTGGCCTGCCCCGGGTTGGCAAAGTGTGCCACCACAGAACTGATATTGATAATGCGGCCGAAACGCGCCTTGGTCATGCCCTTCAGTACACGTTTAGATAAACGGTAAACGGCCTTCAGGTGAATATTTAAAATATCATCCCAGTCATCTTCTGACATGCGCAGTAACAGGTTATCTTTGGTAATCCCGGCATTATTCACCAATACCAGTACCGGACCATAGTTTTGCTCGATATCACTCACCAGTGCATCAATCGCAGCACCATCACGCACATCTAAAACTTTACCGGCACCATTTTCAGCAAAATGTGCAGTTAATTTTTCTGCACCAGCTTCAGAAGTCGCAGTACCTACGACAAAATAACCGTCCTGAATGAGTTGTTGCGCAATTGCAGCCCCAATGCCGCGACTCGCACCTGTTACCAAGGCAACTTTACGTTCCTGTGTCATGCAATTTTCCCTTCTGCCACTAGTACGGTGTTAAGCGCATCTTCCAGACGAGATTTGGTATCCAGTGGAAGTGCTTTTTCAATATTTGGTAAACGTTTTGCCATATTCGCCAGTACATTACCTGGACCGCATTCTACAATATACTCAATTCCTTCATCTTGAAGGAATTGTAGTGTTTTGGTCCACTGTACCGACTCATATAGCTGCGCCGTTAAGGCCTGACGAAGTTCAGTCACATCAGCCGCCGCTTGCGCGCCTACATTTTGTAATACAGGTATACGGGGCATCTCAATGGCCGTTTGTTCCAAAGCTGGCGCGAACTGCTCGGCAGCAGGTTTCATTAGTGAACAGTGCGAAGGAACTGAAACAGGCAGCGCAATGGCTTTACCGCCATTTTCTTTAGCCAGTGCCATAACAGCTTCTACACGTTCTTTATCCCCTGCAACTACAACTTGGCCTTGTGCATTATAGTTTGCTGCTTCGACAGAACCTTCGCTTGCTGCAGTTGCTTGTGCACAAAGCTCAATCACTTTGGCGTCATCCAAACCTAGAATGGCTGCCATTGCACCGACACCTTGAGGTACAGCAGTTTGCATCAGCTTACCACGCAGGTTCACCAGCTTAACTGCATCACCCAGGCTTAAAGCACCGGATGCAACCAGTGCGCTGTATTCACCCAGTGAATGACCAGCCATGTATTTTGGTGCCACCCCGCCTAACTCCAACCATACACGCCATAAGGCAATTGATGCAGTTAAGAGTACAGGTTGAGTAAATTCAGTTTGATTCAGACCTTCACCACTTTGGGCGATCTGCCACAGATCAAAGCCTACCGCTGCAGATGCCTCGGCAAATGTATCGCGGATACCACTAAACTGTTCTGCAAGTTCAGCGAGCATGCCGACTTTTTGTGAACCCTGACCTGGGAATACAAATGCAGTTTTAGTTGCTTGAGCTGCTTGTTCGAGTTGTTTAGCAGACATAAATAAAATCCTTTCATTCAAGAGGTGCGAATCTTTTAAGCAAGCCAAAGAATTGGCCAATCAGATCACCCTACCCATTGTGGAGCGCAATTTAGCACGTAATTTCGGCTTGGGTAATTGCCAAATACAACAAAAACCGCAACTTCAATATTAAGCATGCAAAACTTAGACATAAAAAATCAGCCATAAAAAAAGGGAGCTTAACGCTCCCATTTTTTCTACTAAGCTTTAACGCTTAATACATCATCAATTATTCAGCAGATGCTTTAGCGAATAATTGACGACCACGGTAGATACCATCTTTAGATACGTGGTGACGACGATGAGTTTCACCAGTAGCTTGGTCTACAGTTAATGCATTCTCAGTTAAAGCGTCATGTGAACGGCGCATGTCACGGCGAGAGCGACTTTTACGGTTTTGCTGAACGGCCATGATGGCTCCTTACAAATATCGAAAAAATGGATCAGAACAAATTCGATTGTCTTATACATATGAGTATAACACAAAAATTAGTTAAGTTTACCCTTCAGAGCTGCCAAAACTTCAAACGGATTATCCCGTTTTTCTTCAACAACTTCTTCTACGGCAGGTTGATGCTTATGTTCGCAAGCATCATGCTTAGGAGACAGCGGCATCAACAATAACAATTCATCTTCTATCAGTGCGAGTAAATCAGCGGTGGCAGGTGCATCATATGAACCTTTCATCGTTGCTTCACTTTCACCTAGGACGATGAAATCAGCATCCTCATCCAAGCGCTCTATCAGTGACTCATCATCTACAAGAGCCAGATGAAAATCTGAAACGAGTTCAATTTCAACGGTGTCCAGACAACGCTGGCATTCCATTGGAACTTTCGTTTCAACATGACCATCTAGCCATGCAATGCGATGATAGGCATCCATTGATAGCTTACAGTCTATGTTAATCAATTGATCATCAATTGATCCAACAGCTTCACGAGCGATACGAACAAAGCGAGACAATGGCAGGGTACCTGACCATGTAAAGCCTTGTTCAGCCCATTTAAACGGCTCAATCTGTGCCGGAAAGGTATTTGCTGACATAATTAAGGCGGCAATTCTACAAATTCATCAGAACTCTGTCAAAGATTAAGATACAATTTTGTACTTATTTTTAGACAGACCAATTGGGTAATTTCAGTCATGCATCTGTTGCAGCCGCAAACAGAAGTGAATATTTCATCACTCGTTAGCACACTTTCAACCTCCGATTCTGACAGCTCACTACAGCAAGTGCAACGCTTACCGTGGGCGAATTTATTATCAGAAGTGCAGCAGGTTGATTGGCTCATCTTACACTTTAATCACTGGTTTTCCCACCTAAATGTCACTTTAGTCCGCGGCGATTTTGAACCAGAATATTTCCCGGCAACTCAGGATGCTCCTGCCCGGATCCAGTTTGCACACGGTTTTTTTAATAGTGCCTTGCATGAAATCAGTCACTGGACCATTGCCGGAGACAAACGCCGCCTGTTGCCAGATCTGGGCTACTGGTATGCGCCAGATGGGCGTACCCAGGAACAGCAGGCGTTATTTGAACAGGTCGAAGTCAAGCCACAGGCGATTGAATGGATGTTTGCCCAGGCTTTTGGCCGTAAGTTCCGGGTATCTTTGGATAATCTGACTGGCGACGGTGGGGATGGCAAGGGCTTTAAAGACAATGTCTACGCCCAGGTGCAGGCTTATTTCAACGGCACGGCCAAGCTTCCACGTGATGCAATGCGCTTTATCCAATGTATCTGTGCCTGTACCAGAGGTGGTAAAAGTTTACAATCTGATGAATTTATACGTGAAATGCTTGATTAAATTACACAAATCTACCTTTTTAATGATTGTCAGACATGACTCAAGCGCCACATAATAAGCCATCAGTCCAAGCTTGGAGTAGTCTCTATGCTGCATTTACGCGTACACCCAGATAATCCACAACCCCGCTTAATCAGTCAGGCAGTGGAACGTATCCGTGCGGGTGATGTTGTGGTCTATCCCACTGATGCGGCCTATGCGATTGGTTGCCAGATCGGGAACAAGAGTGCCATGGAACGGATTGCGCAGATTCGTGGTCTGGGTCCAAAGCATCAATATGCGATTCTGTGCTGTGATTTGTCCGATATTGCCACCTATGCCAAAGTGGACAATGCCATGTACCGTTTGCTGAAAAATAATACACCGGCAGTCACGACCTTTATTTTACCTGCGACCAGTGAAGTCCCGCGTCGGTTGATGCATCCCAAAAAGAAAACCATTGGTCTGCGCATTCCGAATAATCCGGTATGCCAGATGCTGCTCAAAGAACTGGGTGAGCCGCTGTTGACCTCTACCCTGATTTTACCGGGACAGACCGATCCACTTGATGATCCTTATGATATTGAAATGCAGCTGGGCAAACGCATTGATGTTTTTATAGATAGCGGCTTAGGCACGCTGAGTACAACTTCTATTGTAGATTTATCCGGTGATCATCCGGAAGTGATCCGTCGGGGTGTCGGTGATGTGAGTGCATTTGAATAGTCGTTAAATGAAAAATGCGAAAATTGTCCTTCAGTATTGAGAGAGTTCGAATGCATGGATCTATTTTATCTCCTGCTAAATCAGCATGAATTTTCTGCACAGGATCTGATCTACGCTGAAATGCCTTGGACTCTACAATCCAAGGCAGTCATGGTCGAAGCACATTCTTCTCCCCATCCCACTGTAAATATTGATCATACTGAGTACCAATTTTTCCTGACGTTGGCTCTATTGAGACAGTTGTTGCAGATCTATTCAAGCCAGAACGTATGCCTGGCAGAGACTTGTCAGCGTCTCATTGAGTTTGCAACCAAGGAACAAAGTTACTTACGGCCCTGAAAATATAAAAACAGCTTAGGGTGAAAGGTTTTGGTTCTACTTTTTTCAATTTAACAGGTATGCAGGAGCTGCCGAAAACAGTTTAGGTATCTGAACGTTCATAATGACGAACTGCAATGAAATTTGGGCATTGCGATAGCTTCTGTTCATGGTGCATGAGTTCCTCGCCCAGTTTATTTTTCAGATACACATGAAAAACGATCTGATCTTCCTCCAGTACGTTTAGCATTGCTGTACGTGCCTTGGGTTCCATGACTTTAAAGGAATTGATTGACTCACAAGACATGGCTTGCATATCCAGCTTAACCCTTTCGTCCAGCTGGTCCCCTTCATAGGCCATATGCCGCATATAAAAACGGATCTGAGGATATTGGTCAAGGATGCTAAAATCCATTTTCATGGCCTGCATGACAGGCCGGGCCTGTTCGGCAAAAGCCGAGAATCCCCCTGATTTCAGTCCTGTGCGTGCTTCATCTTCAAGCTGCATAATCTGATATTTGGGATAAGCCCAAAATCCCCCGAATGCGATCATTCCAATAACAAGCAAAATAAGAGGCATACTTTCTTCACCTTTTTAATATTTTTTGTGAGCTTCGACTATTTTTTCAGCAGTATAGCGAAGTTTTTGACCAAAAATTATAGAAGTGCATTTTATTAATATTTATTAATTTCATGTTTCTTAATGGAAAATCCGTTTAAAATTCATTCAGCGCCTATCCACTAAATCACTTTCTCTTTTCAGTAAGAAGGACAGCCTTTATCCAGCTTTTTGCATGCATCAACCGATGTTTACCCTTCGGTCTCTTAATTTTTAAACTCGTATTAACATGAAGATCATCGTATATTTTCTACCATACTCGGTCTTTTGCTCTGGGCTTTTTTTAAAGAGCAGTTAAATTCCATTATTTTTTTAAGTTTTTATTGCTTTGAGTGTTTATTTAATTTATTTAAAGTTACTTTTCCAGTACAATGCCACTGCTAAATCCTGTGCTTTTGTTTCGATCAGATACCGAAAATCAAGCCTTTGCATGCCTTTGAAAATTCGCGTGGCCTATAATTGTAATGACTCAAATTATCCATAACATTAGGGAATCTGCTCCGCACATTCGGGTTCTGGATGAATGGCAGGAGACAATCCCGGAGGATCTGTATATTCCTCCAGCAGCATTTGAAATTTTATTAGAACATTTTGAAGGCCCGCTCGACTTTTTAATTTACCTGATTCAAAAAAACGGTTTTGACCTGTTACAGGTCGATATTGCACCGATTGCAGCCCAGTACTTGTCTTACATGGACGCAATGAAATCCCTGAATATCGAACTGACAGCAGACTATATGGTGATGGCCGCATTACTGGCAGATCTGAAATCACGCTTGCTATTACCTAAACCGAAAAGTCTGGCTGCAATTGAACAAGATCCAAAACAAGAACTGATTGACCGTTTAGAAAATTATTTAAGAATTAAACAGGCAGCAGAACGTCTGGGCCAGATGCCGATTCTGGAACGTGACACCTTTACCGCCAATGTCACTCTGGGAGACATCCAGCAGCCGAATGAGGGCTATTCAAGCGATTTACTGCGTGATGCCTTGCTTTGTATATTTAACCGTCCTGAACCGGTGATTCATCAGGTACAACAGGAACCGGTACTGCTGGAAGAACGGATTGCCTATATTGAAAGTTGTATTGAAACTGGCGCAGTACTCAGCTTTAAGGACTTGTTAAAACCGAGCCAAGGCCGTATGGGTATGGTGGTCACCTTTATGGCAGTGCTGGAACTAACCCGGCAACAAAAAATTCAGATTATTGCTACAGGTATTGAAGCCCCGCTCGCGATTCAAGGAGCCAACCAATGACACCCAATCAGAATATGCTGTTATCTGCAGAAGATAATCTGCATGAAGTCCTGATGCAGCTTGAGGCAATTATTTTTGCCAGCGACACTGCGGTTTCATTGGCTCGTCTGAAAGAAGCTTTTCAGGATCGTTATAGCAAACAGGAATTACGTCAGTATTTACAACAGCTTTCCATGCTGATGCATGGCCGCTCAATTGAACTGGTGGAAACAGCACAAGGTTATCGTTTTCAAGTACGTGCAAAATATCGTAATATTATTGCACAGACCTGGCCTGAACGACCGGCTCGCTTGTCGCCTTCCTTACTGGAGACGCTTGCAGTGATTGCTTATCATCAGCCTGTGACTCGAGCGGATATTGAACAGATTCGTGGTGTTACGAATAACAGTCAAAACCTGCGTACGCTGTTTGACTGGAACTGGATTAAAGAGTCCGGATTTCGTGAACTCCCTGGAAGACCTGCGTTGTTAATGACAACGCCACAATTTTTAAATGCGTTTGGCCTGAATAGTTTGGGCCAATTGCCTCCCCTGCAGGATGCCAAGGAAGCTTTTATGGCCCTCGATGCAAATGCACCGAAGTCATAAATAGGTGAACTGTTGATAATTATTTCTAAGGTTATGCTGTCATGAGTGAAAAGTTGCAAAAGGTGCTTGCACGCGTTGGTTTGGGTTCTCGCCGTTATATGGAAGAAGTCATTGCCGCAGGTCGTGTAAGTGTCAATGGGCAAATTGCCCAAGTGGGTGAACGAATCGAACCAGGTGATGAGCTTCGCATCGATGGTCGTAAAGTTGCGTTCCAGATTGAAGACGAAATCCGTCGTCGTGTCATTATTTATTACAAACCTGAAGGCGAAATCTGCTCACGTAGCGATCCTGAAAACCGTCCGACTGTGTTTGAACAACTGCCTGCTATTCCGGGCGATCGCTGGGTAATGGTGGGTCGTCTGGATATTAACTCGACCGGTCTGCTACTGTTTACCAATGATGGCGAACTTGCGAATCGTCTGATGCACCCATCGAATGAAATCGAACGTGAATATGCGGTTCGTGTCATGGGCGAAGTAACACCACAACTGAAAAATAACATGTTGAAAGGCGTAGTGCTGGATGATGGTCCTGCGAAATTTGAATCTTTCTCTGAACTTGGCGGTGACGGGATCAACCGCTGGTATCAGGTGGTGGTAAAAGAAGGGCGTAACCGTGAAGTTCGTCGTATCTTTGAATCACAAGGCCTGAAAGTCAGCCGTCTACTGCGTACCCGTTATGGTAGCGTGATTTTGCCACGCGAACTGCGTACCGGTCGCTGGATTGAACTGGATAAAAATGATATCGACAACCTGACCAAATCAGTGGAATTGAAACCACGTCAAGGTACTGGCTTGTTTGGTATGGCAAAACGCCGTAATGAACGTATGCAGGACAAGCCGATGGCTGCACGCCGTGGCGGTTTCTTGCGTCAGCAACGTCGTGACAGTGATGAGCAACCACAAAACAACACTGGCCGTGAGCGTCGTGATGACAATGCTTATGGTCGTCGTGACAGAAGTGAAAACCAGAATGGCACTCAGTTCGTTCGTCGTGAAAACCGTCCGGGTCAGGGCTTTGGTCGTCGTGAAGAGCGTGATGAAAATGCGCCGCGTCGTCCATATGGCGTCAACAAAGGCTTTAAAAAGTTTTAATAATTAAGATAAATAAAAAAAGTCAGGCACATTGCCTGACTTTTTTATGTCTTATGCATCAGGCACTTTGTGGAATCCCTTGCGGGATAGCCCCGAGTAAACGCTTGGTATATTCATGCTGTGGTGATTGATACAGTTCATCTGAATTGGCGATTTCTACCAGCTCCCCATGATTCATCACCATGATCTGATCAGAAATATATTTCACTACCGATAAATCATGCGAAATAAAGATATAGCTCAGACCAAATTCATCCTGTAAATCTTGCAGTAAATTCAGCACTTGCGCCTGTACTGATACATCCAGCGCCGAGACCGATTCATCACAGATTAAAATCTCAGGTTTTAAAGTCAGACAACGTGCAATTGCAATCCGCTGGCGTTGACCCCCGGAAAACTCATGCGGATAACGATAAAAAGCCTGTGCAGGCAAGCTGACCCGCTCCAACAGGTCTAAAGCCATTTGTTTGCGTTCGGCATCATCCTGACCAATCTTGTGAATCTGCATCGGTTCCATCAGGATTTGTCCAACAGTAAAACGTGGATTCAGCGAAGCATAGGGATTCTGGAAAATGATCTGGATTTTACGTTGATACTGGGTAAACTCCTGTTCCGACATGTCCAGAATGTCCCGACCCTGAAACAGTGCCTTACCACCCGTAGCCTGTTGCAGACGCATCAGCAATAAACCGATGGTAGTTTTACCTGAACCGGATTCCCCGACCAGCCCCAAGGTCTTGCCTTTGGCTAGCTGGAAAGAAACCCCTTTTACTGCCTGAAATTCATCTTTGCCAAACAGTCCTTTACGACTATAAAAAGATTTTTTCAGATCCCGTACATCCAGAATAATTTCCTCTCCGCCCTTTAGTCCACGTGAACGTTGCGGAAGCTGAGTATTCAGACGGATATCTTCCAGCCAGGTTGAGCCATCCTGTTTCATAAAATCGCTGATCATCGGCAAACGTAACGGACGTTGCGATAATTGTGGACGGCAGTGTAACAAGGCTTTGGTATACATGTCCTGAGGCCGGTCCAGCACCTCCCGAACCGGACCCTGTTCACGGATTTCCCCATGCCGCATCACAATCACCTGATCAGCAATTTCACCAACCAATGCCAGATCATGGGTAATAAACAGCATCGACATCTGGCGACGTTGCCGCAGCGATTCCAGCAAGTCCAGAATCTGCTTTTGAATAGTCACATCCAGAGCTGTGGTCGGTTCATCTGCAATCAACAGTTTAGGTTCACAGGCAATGGCCATGGCAATCATGACCCGTTGTTGCTGTCCACCGGAAAGCTGCCCCGGATAGGCATCAATTTTAGTTTCTGGCGCAGGGATCCCTACTTCTTTGAGCAGCTCCAGAGTACGTTGCCGCGCCTGTTTTTTATTCATGCCCAAATGTAGTTGCAGGATTTCTGCAATCTGCATGCCTACCGTAAATACCGGATTTAGCGAAGACATTGGCTCCTGAAAAATCATGGCAATGTCTTTGCCGCACATCTGGCGCATTTCTCGTGTTTTAAGCTTGAGCAGGTTTTTCCCTTCAAAGATGATCTGGCTATCTTCTGAAATACGTGCGCTTTCTGCCGGAAGCAGGCCCATAGTAGCGAGAGAAGTAACCGATTTGCCACTCCCCGATTCACCTACCAGTGCAACCGTGGTATTGGCCGGAATCTCGAAAGAAACCCCTTTTACGGTCTCAATATATTCTTTATTTTCACCTTTAAAACTGACTCGCAGATTTTCTACGCGAAGTAGCGCAGGTACTGTGCTTGGATTGATTTCAGACATCGTTGCGCTCCTATTTCAGTTTTGGATCTAATGCATCACGGAGTGCATCGGTAAACATCGAGAAAGCAGTCACCAATACCGCCATGGCGATTGAGGCTGCTGCCAGTTGCCACCATTTACCCAAAATCAGCTCGCTTTGCGCTTCGTTTAGCATACTGCCCCATGACACTACCCCGATAGGCACACCGAAACCAAGAAAGCTCAAAATGACTTCGGACTTGATAAATGCCACCACCAGAATAGACATCTGTACCAGAGCAATATGGCTGACATTGGGAAAAATATGGACAAACATACGACGCATATTACTCACGCCAATCGCCTTGGCAGCCAGCACATATTCACGTGCCGTATGTTTCATGTATTCGGCACGAACCAAACGGAAAACCCCGGTCCAGCCAGTCAGACCTAAAATCAGGATAATTGATAAAATACCTTTCTGCTGTAACACTGCGGCAATCGCCAAAACCAGCAACAGATAGGGAATCGAAGTAAAGATATTATAAAACCAGTTTAGGACATCATCGACCCAACCACCAAAGTAACCTGCTATTGCACCCAGTGCAGTCCCAATCAGTACAGCGACAAAGGCTGCAATCAGTCCAACCAGAATCGAGGTTTCAGCCCCCTTAATGGTTTTCTGTAAAACATCCTGCCCCCATTTATCGGCGCCGAAGACCAGACTTTGCTTGAGTTCCCCACTTTCATCCATCAGCTGGCCGCCGAGCTCCTGATTAATGGCCTTCATGTCTTCTGCCAGCGGATCGACCACTCCATAATAATCGATGCCTGCACCAGCACCCTGCTCAGCAGCAATTTCAGCATTCAATTCAGCAATGACATCTTTTAAGGGATCAACTGGATTGACCGGTAGAGGCACAGATTCTGCGCTCTGCTCTGTATCAGATGCAACCGGAACTGGCGCTGCATTGATAAAACTCGGCGGTGCATAGCTGACCGCCACTTCTTTATTCCAGTCTTTGGCAATCAGGCCGCTCATTGACAGCACCAGCAACAGCAGATAAAACAGCACCACATACAGGGAAAACATGGCAATCCGGTCACGTTTCAAACGGCGCATAGCCAGTTGCCATAAGCCTGTTGAAGCCGACTCAGGTGCTGCTTCAGCCGCTTGTTCTTTTTTAAATATCGCACTCAGCATAATTCACCTACTTCAACTGTACACGCGGATCGACCCATTTATAGATCAGATCGGCAATCAGGTTGAATATCATGGTCGCAGCAGCGACATAGACCGTAATGGCTTTAATCACAGGAAAATCGGAACGTTCTACCGCAATAATAACTTCACGGCCAATTCCCGGAATACCAAAAAAACGCTCAATCAGGAAAGCACCGATCAGCAGTGCGGGAAGTCCTGCCATCACATCGGTAATAATCGGAATGGAGGCATTGCGCAGGACATGCACGCCCATGATACGGTTTTCACCTAGGCCTTTGGCACGCGCAGTACGTACATAGTCCTGATTGACTTCATCCAGTACAAAACTACGGTATAGACGTAGTGTTGGTGCAATACTCACCACCAACATAATCAGCACAGGTAGCAAGGCATATTTGAAAAGGTTGTCAGCGAAATTATCGCTCCAGCCCTGTACCGGGAACCAGCTCAGTTCATAGGCTAGGAAATACTGGAACACGATGATGTACACCAGAATACTGATCGACATACCGATCGTACATAGCATCATGATCATGCGATCAGTCAAAGAACCACGAACCGAAGCCACACCCAAAGCCAGAATGATAGAAATAATAGTTTGCAGAATGGTCAGTGGAATCAGAATGGTTAGTGAGGGTCCCAAACGGGTGGTGATAATCTGTGCCACCGATTCCCCGGTACTCCAGCTCACCCCATAATCAAAGGTTAAAATCTGCTTGATAAAGATCCAGAGTTGTACGTAATACGGTTGATCCACACCCAGTTGCTGACGGATGTTCTCAATCTGTTCCGCATTGGCCATTTTACCGGCCAGAATATAGGCAGGGTCTCCACCTACCCAGTTAAACAGCAGGAATATCAGCAAAATCACCCCGAGCATGGTCGGGATCATTTGCCAAAGCCGTCGAATAATATATGCCAGCATCGCTTGCCTTCCTTAATTTTTTCCAGAGATTTCATTAAAGAAAGCTTTGCTGTCCGGATCACGACCCAAGAAGTCTTTCACCATTTGCTCGCCATGCTTTTGACCACCTTGAGCCAAGACCGTATTGCGATAATGTGCACCGACTTTCTTGTCCATCAGCTGATCACCAAAGGAGGAAAGCATATCCAGGGCAATGACCTCAGACCACATATAGCTGTAGTAACCTGCCTGATAGCCGCCCATCAGATGCCCGAATTGTCCCGGGAACTGCTGACCGTTGACATAACCCAAGGCGGTTTTACCTTCCATATCCTGCCAGAGTTTTAAAGGCTCAATGTTTTTTGCATCTTTACCATGCAAGGCCATATCATATTGGGCATATAAAGCCTGACGGGCATAATGCAGGCCTCGACCGTAATTCTTCACATTCTTTAAGCGCTCGGTCATGGCAGCATCCACCCGAGGACATGCCGGCTCACAGTAATCCGCTACTTTTGACAAGGTTTCCAGACGGCGTGCCCACTCTTCATACATCTGTGACGGCGCTTCTACAAAGTCACGCTCTACCGAGGTACCAGACTGTTCTGTATAGCGGGTTTTCGATAGAATCCCGTGCAAGGCATGCCCCATTTCATGCACAAAGGTTTCCAGTTCGTTGCTATTCAAGCCCTTACGGTTAAAATTGGTTACCAGTACCGATACCGGACGACGCTGATTCAGGGTACTGCCGCCATAAGCTCCCCAGACAGCTGCATGCCCATATTTGCCTTCACGCGGGTATTTATCGACATATAATCCGCCCAGGAATTCGCCCGTAGCCTTGTCATGTACCGCATAATATTCCACTTCATCATGCCAAGCCTTGACTTTCACCGGCTTGAACTCAATGCCATAGAGTTCCGAAGAAATAGCGAATAACCATTTTTGCGATGCTTCTGTCGGGAAATAATCCCGCAATTTTTCCTGGTCTACCTTGTATTTGGCCTGACGCAGTTTTTCACTCCAGTAACCCTGATTCCAACGTGTAATTTCTGCTTTCTCTACTGGAACTTTTAAAGTTTCAGCCTTGAACTGGCGTAATTGTTCTACATCCTGCTTTTCTAGAGGTGCAACTTTGGCATAAACCTCATCCAGAAAACCGTTCACTGCTTCCGGAGTTTTGGCCATGCGGAATTCAAGCGCAGAATGGGCATAGCTTTCCTTGTCAAAAAGTTGTGCCATTTCATAACGCAGATCAATGGCTTTTTTCATGAATTGCAGGTTTTGTTCAGTCCCGCGACGCGTGTAAGCGGTCTGGTAGCGTTTGCGTGCTTCATCACTTTCTGCCAGCTCCATAAAAGGCTGGTATTCCGGATAATCAAAGCCAAGCAGATAATTGCCCTTTTCATTTTTCTTTAAATTTGCGATGTAACTTTCTGGCAGACCTTTCATTTCAGCTGGAGTAAATTCAACTTTTTCAGGGTTATCCCGCACATTTTTGGAAAAATCCTGCCCCAGTTTGGTACTTTCTTCAATAATTTCTTTCAGTCGTTTCTGTTTTTCTGCACTGAGTTGTACCCCGGTGTTCTCAAACTGCTCCAGAATATCTTCTAAAAATTTCTGATCAATCGGATCACTGGCTTTCAGTTTCTTGAACTGAGCATACAGTTTAGGATTCTGATACAGGGTGGTCTGGTATTTGCTGATTTTAAGTTCACAGTCATCGGCTGCCTGACGCAATGCAGGATCCGGATCGACATTACTGTACAACCCTACTGCAGCACCGAAATCACGGGCTTTGGCATGCAATTCATCCCATTCAGCCAGATAAGGTCCTGCCTTGGCATTATCTTTAATTTTCTTATTTTCAAATATCTGGATATCTTTTTGCATGGAAGCCAGGCTGGCATCACATAAAGACGGAATTTCTGCAGCCTTGAACAATGGCAGTAGCTGTACTTGGGTATCTGCCGCTACACCTTGATACCCCCCCATTATCATTAAACATAAGGTACTTAATTTTAAAGGCTTTAACTTCATATTCATCTCCATATTTTTTCTTACTTTTTCGTATTAATATCGATATACATCCATTCTGAAGACAGAATCGGATGGGACTTATGTCCGATAATTTGGGGTTGGGTCAAGGCGTTACGGTAGGTGCTATAGAGCATCAGGGTCGGCATATTGACTTCCAGAATCCTGGTCATTTTGCGATAGAGCAGATCACGCTCTGGACCTGGCGGCATGCTCTGGGTTTGCTCGTATAGACGATCAAATTCAGGATGCTTGAAACAGGCATTGTTGGTGACATTGACATTCTTGCCGTAGAACAACTGCATAAAATTGTCAGCGTCTGGATAATCGGCAATCCATGCAGAACTCTTGAACATGGTTTTACATTGCTTTTCCAGCTTGATGCCTTCAGCGAATGGCATGGCCTTACTGGTCAGCTGAATATGGATACTGTCCAGGGTCTTTTTCCAGAATTCACCCTGCTGCTGGCCCCGACTGGTATTCCCAGTAATCAGTTCAATCACCAGAGGTTTACCTTCAGGCGTCTTTCGCCAGCCATCTGCACCGATCTTGTAGTTATAGCGGTCGAGTAACATGTTGGCTGCTTTGACTGAATAGGGAATACTGCTTTTATAGGACGGTGAATAACCTGCTACTCCTGGGGGAATAGGCATGTGCAGTTTTGCTCCATCTCCCTTAAGTAATACATTGATCATGTTTTCTACAGAAAATGCCATTGCCATGGCTCGACGTAAGGCAATTTTTTCTGGCGCGAAACCACCCACGACCGGATTTTGCATATTCCAGTAATGGTAACTAATGGAGGGCTCTAAAATACGTGACAGCTTCACCCCCTGCTGGGCCAGCTCAGGCTTTAATTTATCGCCATCGAGCGCCTGTACGACGATATCGCCCTCAATTTCGAGCAGGTCCAGTTCATTTTTCTTAAATGCCAGCATCCGGGATTGCGCTTCTTCAATAACACGCACATCAATAGTGCCGATTTGAGGCATTTTTTTGCCCTGCATGGCTTTTACAATGGCCTGATCTTCTGCACCACTGGCTTTAAAGTCCCAGACAAAACCACGATAAGCTGGATTTGGTTTTAAGATAATCCGTGAGCCTGGTGTCCAGCGGCTGAGCACATAAGGACCAGTTCCCACTGGCCTATTCATGACCCACCCCGCCTTGTCTTTATATTTTTCAATCACTTCACGAGCTACTGCAGCGGCAGGCCCATGTGCCAGCAACATCGGAAAGTTCTGATCCGGATTATTCAGCTTTAATACCAAGGTATAGCGGTCTGGGGTCTGAATACCTTCAAACGGATTTTCATAGGCTTTGCCATTCTTTTTGGTTAGGGCCATCCATGCGTCCAGCCCTTTAATTCGGCCATCCAGCAACCAGCTGTTCGGTGAATGCAGCTTTGGGTCCAGTAGACGTTTCAAGCTATAAGCATAGTCATACGAGGTCAGTTCACGTTTTTTACCGCCAAAGACCGGATCATCGGCAAAGTAAATACCCTTTTTGATTTTGATGGTATAAGTCAGGCCATCCGCACTCACTTGAGGCAGACTGACTGCAGTCAATGGCACTAATTTTGCCGGTGAGGCCAGATAATCATAGGTATATAAGGTTTCGAAAATCGCCGAGTTAATCTTGGCCGAATAACGGTCATGGATATAGCCCGGATCAAAACCGGTTTCAGCTGCCAGAAATACTGTTTTTAAAACCTTATTCGGGTTGGCAGGATTGCTGGCCCATGTCGATGCACTCCCTGCCATCATCAAACCGGCCACTAACACCCCACTGGCCAGTTTTTTTAAAGTATTTTTATTCACATTCATACTGGTTCTTAATCTTCTCAAGTTATTTTTTAACAGGTTCAATATCCATATATTGCCAAACTGCTCTGGTCACCGGATGGGCTTTAAAGCCCTGTACATGCGGATGAATCAACCAGTTACGTATCCGGGTATTGTGCAGAATCCATGGATTATCGGCCTCCATCTGACGGTTCATCTGCTCATAATATGGCATCCGCTGCTGCGGCGGCAGTTTCATCGCGGTCTGGTACAACGCGTCATAGGCTTTTGAGGTATAGCAACTCAGGTTGCCTTGCTGCGCATTTGGCCCATACAGTAACTGGGCAAAGTTTTCCCCTTCCGGATAATCCGCAATCCAGGCTCCACCCCACATCATATGTTTGCATTGGGTGGCTTCTTTTAAATTGTCAGCAAAATTACTGACCTTGAACTCAATTCGTACCCCGATCGCATCCAGATTCTTTTTCCATAACTCTGCAGAAATCACCGAAGAGCTTGAGCTGGTCGAATTCATTTTTAGTATCAAAGGCTTTCCATCAGGCAAGGTTCGGTAACCATCAGCACCTTTCTTATAGCCAAAGCGGTCAAGCAGTTTATTGGCCAATAATGGGTTATAAGCAATACTGCTTTTATACTTCGGGTCATGTCCACCCACTCCCTCTGGCAAAATCATTTCAGCTTTATCGGCATGACCTTTGTACAACTGCTGGATAGCTTCTTTCTGGTTATAGGACAAGGCGAGAGCACGACGTAAGGCAATTTTTTCCAGTGAATTCCCACCAATTAACGGATCACGCATATTCATGATGGTATAGGTAATTTCCGGTTCTTTATTCGGATAATGCAGGATGCCTTTTTTCTTGTATTCGCTTTTCAGCTGCTTATTTTCCAGGGCCTGTTCGGCGCCGCTCGCAGTGAGTTTGTCATAGTCCAGTTGTCCAGACTTTAAAGCCAGCCAGCGAGACTGTTCCTCTTCAATAATACTGATTTTGATCTTGCCAATTTGCGGCATCTGCTTGCCTTGCATGGCTTTGACAATACGTTGATCCCATTCAGAACCATCACCCTTAAAGTTCCAGACAAAACCACGATAATTCGGGTTGGCAGTCAGTTCAATACGGCTACGCGGCACATATTTGTGTAATTGATACGCCCCTGTTCCAACCGGATGCTGACCTGCCCGATGACCATAATGTTCGATCGCTTCTCGTGCGGTACCACTAAAAGCCACATAGGCCAGAATATATGGAAAATTCAGGTCGGAACGGGTCAGGGTAATTTGTAAAGTATATTTGTCTAGTGCTTTTAAACCGGGAATAGCTGCATCGTAGTTGAACTTGCCAGTTTTTTTAGCCTGCTGGATGACCTGATCTGCCCCAAGGATTTTTCCCTCGATAAAAGAAAAAGAAGGAGAATGATTTTTGGGATCCATGATCCTTTGCATGGAGTAGATATAATCACGCGCCACCAGTTCACGCTTCTTGCCCTGAAATGCCGGATCTGGGCTGAAGTAGATTCCCGGCTTGACTTTAAAGGTATAGACTTTCCCATCCTGCTCAACCTTGGGTAAGGATTCGGCGGTATTTGGTACCAGGATTGCCGGCCGCGCCAGATAGTCATAACGTAACAAAGGTTCAAAAATAGCCTCGGCAACGCTACCACTATAAAAATTATAAGTTTTGACCATATCAAAACCATCATCAGGTGCTTCGAAAGCCAGGTTTAAAACCTTATCTGGTTGTGCAGGTGATTTTGCTAAGGTTATTTCCCCGGATACCACTGCCAGCGCTAAAACTGTCATCCTTATAATTGCTGATTTCAAATTCATACCTATTTTTGTTTATTTAAGCTATTTAAACGATTAAGTTTTTTTGAAAGCATCTATCTTTTTTTGATTGGCTGCATGTTTTTTATTTTTCAACACTCAGCCTATCTTATGACTCCAGCGTTTGAAAGCTAATTTCATGCCACTCTAAGTTTCAAGCAGTAATTAAGTTCTTTTTACAGCAAAAAACATATTTTTATTAATTATTTAAAATAATAATGATTTAGAAAATTATTCAGATAAATTCCGAAATATTTATTACATTAATCCTACAATGACTTTCATTATATTGCACAAAAATAATTCACCCGTGAGTCATTTTATAGCACATCTCAACTTTTCAATTTATAACTAAAAAAATAATCCTTTATATTTTAATAACTAAGAGCATGATCAATAATTGATCAATTATTCTCTACAGCCCATTTCATATCTATGTTACAGAATTTTTAAATGTGAACTATTTCACATATTTTCTAAATAACACTTACTAGAAAACAATTAATACTGATTTTCAATATCATTTTTTCTTATATTTTCCAATACAGCCTGTCTGCTTTCCATGACGCACAAGTTCTTTCTTTATAAATCCTTATAAAGTAAACATTTCTCAATATATTCAATATTTTTATAAGAATTACAGCTAAGTTGGCACTTGCTTTGCTTAAAAAGAATACAGCATTATCTTCACACAACAAGAAAGGTGAACTT
This sequence comes from Acinetobacter sp. SFA, assembly GCF_001647535.1. Taxonomy (NCBI): domain Bacteria; kingdom Pseudomonadati; phylum Pseudomonadota; class Gammaproteobacteria; order Moraxellales; family Moraxellaceae; genus Acinetobacter; species Acinetobacter sp. SFA. The sequence continues at coordinate 33,425 of NZ_LSZI01000005.1, forward strand.
TACGATGAAAATAAACAAACTAGTCGGATCTATGGGGGCTCCAACAGTTGGCAAAACAATACTCAAGTTAAGTACGCTTACCTTAAGTATGATGTGTTTGTCTTTGGCACATGCAGCCGATGAACCAGAAAACTCCGCTACGCAGCCGACCAAGGTGCAAAAAGTGACAGTAACGGGTTCATCTATTAAAGGGGTAGCTGCACAGAGTGCATCACCAATTACTGTACTTAAAGTTGAAGATCTGGTGAATCAGGGGGTCACCACTGTTGAGGAAGCACTGAATAGGGTCAGCGCCAATCAGGCCGGTTTTGCTGTATCCCAGAATATTGGTAAAAGTAATACTTCAGGCTCTTCTGCCAACCTTCGTGGTATTGGTACCGATAAGACCCTGATTTTATTAAATGGTCGCCGTCTGGCCAACAGTCCTTTCAGTACATCTGAAGTTAACTTAAATATTATTCCACTCGCTATGGTTGAACGTATTGAGGTGCTACGCGATGGTGCTTCTGCCGTGTATGGTGCAGATGCTATTGCCGGGGTAATCAACTTCATTCTCAAGAAAGAATACCAAGGTTTTGGCATATCTGGTGGACTTCAATTACCTGAACACAAGAATGGGGATGAATATGATGTTTCCATCTTCGGTGGCTATGGTGATCTGGACGAGCAAGGATTCAACGTCTATGGGGTAATCGATTATCGTACGTCCGACATGATCATGGCGAAAGACCGCAAAGTCAGCCGCCGCGGCGGTCTGATTCCTGAACTAGGGATGGCGATCGGTTCGACTGCTGGCTTTCCAGCAAATATTTCAAATCCAGGCGTGGGTATAGTTAACCCTTATATCAACCAGAACTGTAATAATGCTCCAAATACGTTTATCTCTGGCACACGCTGCCTGCTGAATACACAGGCATTAATTGGTATTACTCCGGATGAAGAAGCCTTCTCCGCTTTAGCGAAAGGTACCTTAAAACTTACCGATTCATTAAACGCGGTCGCGGAATATGTTTACACTAAAAGCGAAGTGACCACTTCTATTGCACCTGATGTATGGGGTGGTAGCCTGACTATTCCAGACAGCAGCAAATACTATCCTGGTCAAGGAATCACTCCAGATATTCCCGGCTTGACAGGCACATCCTCAATACTTTATTTACGTTCCCAGGCTGGCAACCGTGTATCTAAATCAGAGAATGAATCCAACCGGATCTTTGCTGGAATCGAAGGTGAAGCCTACGGCTGGGACCTCAACGGTGGTGTAACTTATGCCAAAGGCGAAGCGACTGATAATTTCGTCAGCGGTTACTTAAACCAAAGTAGAGTCCAGGCAGCCCTGAATGACGGCACACTCAACCCGTTTGGCCCTCAAGCACCGGAAGATGCCGGAAAATGGTCTACTTTTGATGTCGCAGGTCCGACAAATCAGGCAACGCTAGATTCAACTACCGTGGATTTCACCCTAAGCCGTCCTATCTATGAATTGCCTGCAGGTGAGGTCGGTTTTGCCGTAGGTGGTAGTTACACTACCCAAGACTGGGAAGCCAAAATAAATTCCGATCTTGTCCGTCAGGTGCCAGGCAGTGGTATAGACCCGGACAAACCAATCAGTAAAGGTGATCGCGATATCACTGCAATATTTACTGAATTTCACATACCAATCGTAGCCGGGTTAGAAGCTCAACTTGCTGCACGTTATGATGACTATAGCGACTTTGGCGATTCTTTCAATCCGAAAGCCTCGCTACGTTGGGAGCCGGTAAAAGAGCTCATGTTCCGTACTTCATATAGCACAGGTTTCCGTGCACCGAGCTTATGGGAAATAAACTCTCCGCAAAGCGAAACCTATACCAGTTCACCTTTCAATAACCCGCGTTTCTGTAATGCTGATGGCACACCGAACAACCTTCAGTTTGCCGATCAGTGCGGTATGCAGTTTAAACGTAAACAAGGCGGTAACCCGGACTTACAACCTGAAGAGTCAACTTCTTATACTGCCGGTTTTGTCTACGAGCCAATCAAGAACCTGGTTTTCACAGCCGATTATTACAACATCAAGATTGAAGATCTGGTCGGTACAGTCTCTCCAGATATGATTTTTGATGATCTTGATCGCTATGGCAACCTGATTGTTTATGCACCAGATGGCCGTATCCAGTATTTAAATACGACCTTACAAAATATGGGTGGCCTAAAAACTCAAGGGATCGACCTCAGTCTGAACTATTTAAGTCCAATGACAGCGACTGGCCGTTTTGGTTTCGGAATTGATGGGACTTATGTCATCAAAATGGATTACCAAATAGAACCAGGTGGTGAATGGGAAGATTACGTAGGTATTTATGATGATCCGGCAGTCGTTCGCTGGAAACATATTGCCAATGTGAACTGGACTTATGAAAACTGGAGAATGTTGCTGGAGCAACAATATATCCGTGGATATAAAGATTTTTCAGAAACACGTGATGTAGGTGCATGGATGGTTTACAACTTTGCAGGAACATATAAAGGATTCAAGAACCTTGAATTGACTGCAGGGATCAAGAACATGTTTGATAAAGAACCACCTGCGTCTGATGCAACCAACAATGCACAATATGGCTATGACCCTCGTCATGGTGACCCTACAGGCCGTAGCTACTTCTTACGCGGTACTTATAAATTCTTTTAATTAATCACTTTGCAAACACTGCTGCCAAGCGGTGTTTGCAGTTTTCCCCGTTTAATTTTGGCCAAACAAAAAATAATGCAGCCTGTAACTAAAAATAATTTTCTCATCAGTGCACTATTTCCTGTTTGTCTTAAATTCTAGGAGTCATGATGGGCACAAAGTTTGAAGACTTAGAAAAAAACTCCGCCAAAAAACTGACTGGTATTGGGGTGGTAATTTTATTGCATATTCTGGTGGGCCTGGTGCTGATAGCTGGTATGGCAAAAGAAATAATAAAGCCGTCAGAACAGCCGGTAGAACTGATGATCATTCAGGATATTAAGCCGCCTGAACCTGAACCACCAAAAGAAACACCACCTGAACCACCCAAAATAGTGGAGAAAGTGGCACAAGTGCCTGAAGTGAAACCGGTTGAAAAAGTCGTTCCTGTACAGAAAACACTTCCAACGCCGACTCAACCGACAACTGTTGCAGTACCTACCCCTGTTGCAGCCAGTCCTTCGCCAAGTCCAGTAGCAGCCCCGGCTCCAGTTGTTGCAGCCGCTCCAGCACCAGCTCCACCTCAACCTTCTGGAGTCACTCGTGGTGTTTCTCAAGGTGAAGCGGGTTGTAAACGCCCAGACTATCCACGTGATGCACTAATGAATGAAGAACAAGGTGAAGTGCTGATCTCTGTATATGTAAATACTGCTGGCAAGGTCCAGGATGCGAAGGTGAAAAAGTCGAGCGGGAGCCGTGCATTGGATCGTGCAGCATCGAAGGCCTTCAGTTTATGTACCTTTAAGCCGGCAATGAAAAATGGCGAACCGCAAGAATCTTGGTATGACATTCCATATGAATTTGTCCTTGACTAACAGATACAACAGATAAAGAAAAAAATCAGGAGATCTATGATGAAAAAATCACTAAAACCTTTAAAAAATATGACTGCTGCCGGCGTAATTGCCATGAGCACTTTATTGCCTTTACAAGCAGTTTTTGCAGAACAGTCTGCTACACCCAATACCAGTGCTGTCACTGAAACAGCGGTAACAACACCAGCAACAGCGGCTACACCGACCCCGCCGCCATTATCAGCTGAAGCTAAGGATGAAAAGGCTGGATATAATCCTTATGGTCTGGAAGCCATGTGGAAAGAAGGTGATATTGTTTCGAAAATTACCCTGTTCATTCTATTGATTATGTCGATTGGTACCTGGTACATCATGATCAGCAAATGCCTGCAACAAGGCAAGATTCGTAAGCAAGCCAAGGAAGCTGAACACCAGTTCTGGGAATCGTCTTCTCTGGATAACGCAGCCCAAAACCTCAATGAAGCCAGCGTTTACCGTTTTATTGCAGAAAAAGGTATCAAGTCGACCCAAAATCATGGTGGTAATTTACTTGAACGTATTGATTTCAATACTTGGGTCACCATTTCGATTTCCCGTGCAATCGACAAAATCCAGAACCATCTGAGTGGTGGCCTGGCCTTCCTTGCCACAGTCGGTTCTACTGCACCCTTTGTTGGCCTGTTTGGTACGGTTTGGGGTATCTACCACGCGCTTACCGCGATTGGTGTTTCTGGTCAGGCTTCGATTGATAAAGTAGCAGGTCCAGTGGGTGAAGCACTGATCATGACTGCAATCGGTCTGGCCGTCGCTGTACCGGCAGTACTGGGCTACAACTGGTTGACTCGCCGTAATAAAGCGGTCATGGAAGAAGTGCGTACTTTTGGTTCTGATTTACACGCAGTATTACTCAGCGGTGAAATTACAACCAATAATCCTGTTAATCGTGACGTGAAATAAGAGTGAGGCATCAGCCATGGGAATGATGGTCAATTCAAACGACAGCGATGATGAGGTAATTGGAACCATTAATACCACCCCTTTGGTTGATATTATGCTGGTTCTGCTCATTATCTTCCTGATTACTGTACCGGTTGCCATTCATACCGTACCTGTCGATCTACCCGAAGAAAGAAATGTACCGTATGAAACCAAACCGGAAAACATCCAGCTGGCAGTCAACAAAACAGGTGATATTTTCTGGAACGAAATCTATATCGCAGATAAATCAGTTTTACTGACCCGTTTACAGGCAGAAGCCCAGAAACGTCCGCAGCCTGAAGTGCATATCCGTGGTGATCAGATAACGCCTTATGAGGCAATTGATCAGGTGATCAGCACGACCCAGCAAGCGGGTATTGGCAAAATTGCTTTTGTCACCACTCCGCCCGCTACACCTTAAGCACAAAGAGGGATTAAGTTTATGGGTATGAATGTTGGTTCAAATCAAGATGATGATGTGATGCTAGATGTCAACATGACACCACTGATTGATGTCATGCTGGTCTTGTTGATTATGTTTATCATCACAATTCCTTTACCAAACAACTCGATTAATATTGACCTGCCAAATGGCACACCGCCTGTAACCGAAGAAAAACCGCCTGAGCTGGTGGAATTACGTCTGGATGCACAAGGTAAGATTTTCTGGAATGATCAACCAGTAGAGAATACCCAGGCTCTGGAAAACTTATTCAAGACAGTAGCGCAAAAAGCGGATCAGGATCAGATTAAAATCAAGGCAGATCGTGCGACAGAATATAAGCATATCGCCATGGTCATGGCGGCAGCTCAACGGCTGGAAGTCAAAAAAATCGGGATCGTGAGTAATAATAATTCTTAAGTCATCAGTTATAAAAAAACCCAGCAAATGCTGGGTTTTTTTATAACTGCATATTTTACATTTGTGACTGAATATAATTTTGCAGACCAATCAGCTCGATCAAGCGTAACTGTTTTTCTAACCAGTAGGTATGATCTTCTTCAGTATCCGACATTTGCTGGCGCAGCATGTCACGGGTTACATAATCACCCTGCTCTTCGCAAAGTTTTACCCCTTGAGCCAGTTTTTCACGCACATGATATTCAAGCTTGAGGTCAGCTTTCAGACAAGTCACAACATCTGCACCCACTTCAATATCATCTCGCTGCATATTCGGCGTACCTTCCAGGAACAGGACACGACGGATCAGGGCATCTGCATGCTGTGCTTCTTCCTGCATTTCATGATCGATGCGTTCAAAGATTTTAGTCAGACCCCAATCTTCATACATACGAGAGTGAATCAGGTATTGGTCACGAGCAGCCAGTTCGCCACCGATCAGCATATTTAAATAATCTACGACTTCTGGATTACCGCGCATTTGCATTACTCCCTGCTTTTATCTTGCTATTATGGAGAAAAGATTTTTGATTTGCAAAATTAAAATTATTGTAAATATATGATTTTTATATAATTAAAATGAGAAGCACTTGCATTTACGCTCTCTGTTAGGCCAAATCCCATTTATAAAACAAGGTGTTGCATTTTTTGTACCCGCTTTATTCAGATGAACTGGCTGGAATATTCAAACGTTTATTTTTGTAAATATTAATAAGCACTTATCTTGTTACTTATTTTTGTCTTGGACTCACTAGTTTGGTCTGGTTCGTGCATAATTGTGACGACGATGCGAAGTTAAAACAACAATGGTTAAAATATGACATTACAACACAGTACAGCACCTGTTCTGGTGACCGGTGCATCTGGCTATATTGCCAGCTGGGTGATCCAGAAACTTCTGACACAAGGTTATACCGTACATGCCACGGTACGTGATCTAAACAAAAGCCAGAGTTATACGCATTTGGAACAAATTGCTGACAGCAGTCCGGGCACACTTAAACTGTTTGAAGCCAATCTGCTCAAGCCAGGTTCTTTTGATGCAGCCATGCAAGGCTGTGAGATTGTCTTTCATATGGCTTCGCCTTTTGTGGTGACCAATTATAAAGATGCGCTCAAGGATATTATTGAACCTGCGATTTTGGGTACGCAAAATGTGCTCAACAGTGTCAATAAAACCGAATCGGTCCGGCGTGTGATCGTGACGTCAAGTATTGCTTCAACTTATGGTGATGCGATTGATATTTTGCCAACCGAGCACACCAGCTTTGATGAATCACACTGGAATACCACCAGTTCAGAAACCCATCAGCCTTATCCATACTCCAAGGTTATGGCAGAACGTAAAGCTTGGGAAATGGCTGAAGCACAGGATCGCTGGGATCTGGTCTGTATCAATCCTGCACTGGTTTTTGGGCAATCCTTAACGCCAAATACCCAGTCTGGCAGCGTAGAAGTCCTGCAACAGTTTGCCAACGGCATGACCCTGCTTGGCGTTCCACCGATGTGGAATGGCGTGGTCGATGTTCAGGATGTCGCTGAAGCACATATCCGTGCTGCGTTTAACCCACAAGCGCACGGTCGCTATATTGTCTGTAGTGAGACTTTAAGCCTGCTGGAAATGGGTAAAATCCTGCGTAAAGCGTTTGGTCCTAAATTCCCGTTCCCGCGCAATCAACTGCCGAAAACTGCCTTCAAGCTGTTTGGTCCTGTGGCAGGCTTTAGCCGCAAGTTTGTTGAATTAAATATGGGTTATCCAATTTTCTTCAATGCACGAAAAAGCAAGGATGAGCTCGGCATCGAATACCGTCCTGTGAATGAAAGTCTGGTCGAACATTTCCAGCAGCTGCTGGATGATGGTCTGGTCAAAAAATATATTCCTTAATTTTTTCTTCTATTAATAAAAAAGCCACCTTCTGGTGGCTTTTTTATGAACTAAAATTCTAAGAAATCTCGGAAAAATCAGCCCTCAAGCTGGCCATAGTTCTGCATCAAGGCAATAAATTGTTCTTCATTAATTACCGGTACGCCAAGCTTTTCTGCTTTGTCCAGTTTTGAGCCGGCTTTTTCACCCGCAACTACACATTTGGTTTTGCTAGACACACTCCCGCTAACCCGGGCACCTAATGCCTGTAATAATTGAGTCGCTTCATCACGTCCCATCGAACTTAAAGTGCCAGTCACGACCCAGCTTTCACCATTCAATGGCTGGCGCGTTGGTGCAATTGGTGCATCCCAGTGAATGCCTGCTGCCAGCAAACGATCCAGAACTTCCAGGTTATGTGGGGCCTGGAAGAAATCCACAATCCACTCAGCAGTAATATCACCGACATCCGGGGTTTTCTTTAATGCTTCAATATCAGCATCGCGTAATGCTTCCAAGGTCTGGAAAGTATTGGCCAGCATACGTGCCGTAGTTTCTCCCACGCCACGAATACCGAGTGCATAGATGAAAGCTGCCAGTGTGGTTTTCTTGCTGTTCTCGATAGAATCAACTAAATTCTGGACCGATTTTTCCCCCATTTTTTCGATCTGGAGTAACTGCTCACGGTGCTCATGCAGATGATAAATATCTGATACATCTTTCAGAAGATTTAGATGTAGCAGTGACTCTACCCAGCGATCACCCAGCCCTTCGATATCCATGGCCTTACGCGACACAAAGTGACGAATGGTTTCGATCCGCTGCGCAGCACAATAGAGTTCGCCAGAACAGCGAGCCAATGCTTCACCTTCCGGCATCACTACTGGCGAATCACATACCGGACAATTGGCCGGTAAATGCACTTCTACCGCATCGACTGGGCGAAATTCCGGCCAGACCTTTTCGACTTTGGGAATCACATCACCACTGCGGTATACGCTGACTGTATCCCCGATTCTTACGTCTAAACGGTGAATTTCACCGATATTATGCAAGGTCACATTGGAAACCGTAACGCCACCGACTGCAACCGGATTTAAACGTGCGACCGGCGTCAGGGTCCCGGTACGGCCTACCTGCCAGTCAATATTTTCTACTGTGGTCAGTGCAGCCACTGCAGGGAATTTATAGGCAGTGGCCCAGCGTGGTTCCCGGCTCAGAAAACCTAATTTTTGTTGCTGTTTCAGATCATTGACCTTGATTACCATGCCATCAATTTCAACGCTCAGCTTCGGACGTTTCTCCATGACCTGCTCGTAAACCTGCTGCACTTCTTCAATGCTGCTACAGACAAAATGGCACTCACCTACAGCAAAGCCAAATTGTTGCAGCCATTCCAGACTGCCCGACATGGTGCTTTGACCATGAGGCGGTATACACTGGGCAATACCATACGCATAAAATGCTAATGGTCGTGAAGCAGCAATATTCGGATCTAGCTGACGTAAACTGCCTGCAGCAGCATTTCGCGGATTGGCAAAGGTTTTTTCGCCCTTGGCGGCATTGGCAGCATTCAGACGTTCAAATCCAGACTTGGGCATCAATACTTCGCCACGTACCTCCAGAAGCTCTGGAATAATTCCATTGACTGGAGGCAGGAATTTTGGCAGGTTACGGATGGTTTTGACATTCTGGGTAATATCTTCACCCGTTTCGCCATCACCACGCGTGACACCGCGCACCAGTACGCCATGTTCATACCAGAGTGAAATCGCCAGGCCATCAAATTTCAGCTCAACATCATATTCAATTTTTTGATTTGGCAAACGTTCTTCAATACGGCGGGCAAAAGCCAGCAGATCTTCCTGATTAAACACATTCCCCAAAGACAGCATCGGCACGGCATGCGTGACAGTTACAAATTTTGCAAGTGCCTGCCCCCCCACCTTGATAGTTGGTGTATCGGGCTGTTGCAAGTGTGGATATTGTTCTTCTAAGGCTTTGAGCTGATGAAAGAGCTGATCATATTCACTGTCTTCAATGCTCGGTTGATCCATCACATAATAAGCATGATTATGCTTGGCAAGCAGTTGAATCAATTGACGCATTTGCGCAATCACAGTGGCATCTTGGGTCATAATTTCACCATAAAAAAGGGCGGAAAATCCGCCCTGTAGAATATTCAGCTTTTGGCTATTATAAAAATTGCAGTCTACAGATTCAACTTGGAGATTGAACAAAGCAACCTGCGAATCAGGTGGCCTGTCCCGGGCGATAATCAATTGCCTGATGGCGCCAGAATTCACGTAATTGCGGCGTGAATTCCTGCTGGTTCTGATCATAGACCAGACCATCCACTTCACGAGCAATTAACCGCGAAATACTGTCCATGGTATCAAAAGCATTTTGTACATCACTATGCGGTAAAGCCAGGAAGAATGCCAGACCTTTGACTTCCTGAGTCGACAGGGTTTCCAGATCAAAGCCTTCCATACCTGTATCAGTCATTTGCAGTACCGAAAACAGCAGTTTTGAACCATCTTCACTATAACGGTGAAAACAGGCCAGCTCGCCATAACGCAAACCATATTTCAGTAAAACTTTCAAAGTTTTATCACCTGAAAGTACACGACCTTGCGGATAGATATGCAAAGAAATAATGGTCTCAGCACTGGATAATGCACTTTCTTCATCCACTATTTTCTGTTCATGCAGATGTGCATCCAGAATACTGCTTTCATCATTAAATTCAGAAATTTCAGCTTTTTCAATATTGCTGTTCAGACTGAATTCGGCAGCTTTATCTTTATTTTCGAGGTGATTGTTTTCCTGTTCTGTTTCAGCCGGCTTTTGCTCTATTGCTGTGTCGGCTGCTTCTGTCGCGACCGACGTTGCCACCACTTTAGCCTCTGTCACATCGCCTGACTGGGCAGATACAGGAGTTTCAACCGCTTTTGGCTCAACCGGAGTTGATCCAGCCTTACGAAAGGCGGAAGGCTTTTCAGGAGCCGGTTCACCTGCACTCAGGCTGGGCTCTATGCGTTGTGTTGAATCTGCGTCCTGCTTTGCCAGTTGCGATCGTACATGCCGAGGAATGACAGGGGTCTGGCTATCCGGGTCGATATGCAGGCTGGCATCCAATGAAGGAGCTGCCTCGACAGGTTTTTTGAGCAACATTCTGATGCCCAACAGCATGATGATAATTGCAATAACAATCCCGATAATGGTGGTGATTTCCATATTATACCTCCGCAGCTAAGCCGTATTCTTTTGCCTGTTCCAAATTTACTGTCACTAATTTTGAGGTTCCCGGTTCAGGCATGGTTACACCTAAAAGATCAGTCGCCATCATCATTGCAAGTTTGTTATGGGTAATATAAATAAATTGCACTTGTTCAGAAAGCTCTTTGACTAAATTACAAAAACGTCCCACATTGGCATCATCCAGGGGTGCATCGACTTCATCCAGTACACAAAATGGTGCCGGATTTAAGCGGAAAATTGCGAAGACCAATGCCAAGGCAGTTAAAGCCTTTTCCCCGCCAGAAAGTAACGCGAGTGAACTGTTACGCTTGCCTGGTGGTCGGGCCATTAGTTTTACACCCGATTGCCATCCATCTTCAAGACTTAAACTCGCTTCACCGCCCTCAAATACTTTCGGAAACAGGTTTTGCAGCTCGGCATTGACCTGATCAAAAGTGTGCATAAACAGTTTACGGGTTTCCTGATCAATACTTTTCATCGCAGCCTGTAGCTGTTCAACCGTATTTTCCAGATCCTGCATCTGGTGACTCAGTTCCTCGTAACGTTTTGATACTTCTTCATATTCTTCAGAAGCCGCCAGATTGACTGCGCCGAGTTTATCGAACTGGGTTTGGGCTTTTTCCAGCTTCGCCTGATGGGCCTTAATATCAATATTTAAGCCGCTAATGACATCATGGTTCAGTTCTTTCAGCTGTTCTGAATAATGCTGCAAATCAGATTTGGCTGCCTGCCAAGCTAAACGTTTGGCTTCCAGCTCACTACGCAGCTGTTCATCCTGCTGCTGGAAGCTGTGACGCTGTTCGGTCAGCTGCTGCTGCTTGCTCTGCACCTGATTTAACTCAACCTGCCAGTCGGACCAGGTCTTTTGCAGCTTTTCAGTGATCTGCGCCTGTTCATTAAACTGACTCTGTAAAGCAGGCAATTCTAGCTGTACCGGATCGACAAATTTCTTGGCCTGTTCGATTTGTGCAGTAATTTGCTGAAACTGTTCTTTCAGGAATACCTGATCTTTTTCCAGTAATTCGATCTGCTGCTGGCTTTGCACACATTGACGGCGTAGCAATTCCAGTTCCTGCTGCGCTTGCTGGCTAAGCTGCTGCGAGTCATCTAACTGAGCACTCAATTCTTCTAGCTGAAATTGCAGGGTTTTATAATTCGGTAAAGCCTGTTCCAGCTTTAGATTCAGGGCATGCAGATCAATTTCCAGATCGTCTTTTTGCATGGCATCTTCTTCAAGCTGCTCATCCAGTTGTTGCAGCTGATGCTGTAATTGCTGCTTTTGCAATGCGAAAGCCTGCGCACTGCTTTGTACTTTGGCAATCTTGACATCGAGCTGCTGCAGCTGTTTTTGAGCTTGTTTCTGCTGCTCGCTGATACTCTGAATCTGGCTTTGCAAAGTTTTAACCTGATCGGTGAGTTCAGGTAACTGCTGCTCCAGCTGCATAAACTCAGGTTCAAGTTTCGCAAGCTGCTGCTCTATTTCATCCAGTCGAATTCGATGGCTTAAAGCACCTTGTCCGGCCTGACTGGCTTCATCATAATCCAGAGCAATGACCCAGTCTGCACCAATATGATAGCCATCTAAACTCAGTAATGTCTGGCCTTGTAATAACTCAGTTTGAAGCGGTAATGCTTGTGCTAATGTATCTACGACCGCGACTTGTTGCCACAGTGAATAATGTGGAGATTCAATCCAGTCGGCCAGACACATCGTATTGGAAATCTGAATTTTATCCTGAACAGCCTGTTGTTTTAACTGACGTGCACAATCTTCAAGGAAGTGCTCGCCCTCGGCCAGAATCTGGGCAGACAGCCATTTTGCCAGAAACTTTTCGATCAGGCTGGCATGTGCCTTGCCTGCATCATTGAGCTTAAGTACATGCATCAGCTGGACCGCATCACTCTTGCTATTCGGGTTGGCTTTGGTCAGTAATTGGCTCAGGTTTTTCTGTTCTGAATGTAGCACCTGAATTTCAGATTTGAGCTGCATCAAGCGCTGTTGTTGGGTCGCCTGCTCTTCCTGAATCTGCTCGAATTGAGTTCTTAAATCTGTTAATTGAATTTCATAGCCAACGATTTGCTGTTCAGCCTGTGCTTTATCTGTCTGATACTGCTCCAGCTCATCTTGCTGCGCCTGTTGCTGAATCTGTGTGCTTTGCTGTTGTAGCGTCTGTTTCTGCTGTTCAATCCGTTCAATATTCTTTGCCAGTTGCTCGCTTTGAGCCAGCATTTGCAATTTACGCTGTTGCTGCTGTTCGACCTGAGTTTTAATCTGTGCGAATTGCGCTGTAATTGTACTCTGCTGGGATTTGAGCTCACTCAGATTCTGACTATGCGTCTGACTCTGGCCATCTTGTTGCTGCAATTGTGCCTGCTGATCTTCAAATTGCTGCTGTAAAGTATCGAGTTGCAGTTCAATCAACTGCAAACGCTCTTTGGTCTGGGCTTTTTGCTGTTCCAGTTTAACCAGACTTGTAGAATTCTGCTCCAGCAAAGACTGCTTTTGCTGCAGTGTCATTTCCAGTTCAGCCAGTTTTTTCTCGGCCTGTTGCCATTCGCTTTGCAAAGGGGTGGATTGCTGAATCAGACGCTGGAACAGTTCACTGGTACTGCCTAAATCATGTTCTACGGTAGTCAGTTCAGAACGCACCAGCTTAAACTTTTCCCCGAGCGTATTCATCTCAAGGGTATATTCTTCCTGTAAGCGCTGGCTCTGCTCACATTGAAAAGACAGAATTTCAATCTTGATCGTACGGATCTGCCCTTCCAGTTCTTTATATTGAATCGCACTTTCCGACTGACGTTTCAGGGTTTTTAGCTGGGATTTCAGTTCAGAAGCAATATCTTCCAGACGCGACAGGTTTTGTGTGGTGTGATCCAGATGCAGCATGGTTTCACGGCGACGCGCCTGATAGCGCGATACCCCAGCCGCTTCTTCGATATAAACCCGCATTTCCTCTGGCTTGGCATCGACCAGACGGTTAATCATACCCTGCTCAATAATCGCATAGGAACGCGGACCCAAACCGGTGCCAAGGAAAATATCGGTAATATCACGACGACGGCATTTGCTGCCATTCAGGAAATATTCGGACTTGCCATCGCGGTTGACCTGCCGGCGTACCGCCAGTTCATTATAGGCATTATAGGCACCGCCGAGCTTGCCATAAGTATTGTCAAAGCGCAGTTCCACACTGGCCATACCGACCGGTTTACGCTTGGCAGTTCCGGTAAAGATGACATCCTGCATGCTGCCACCACGCAACTGACGCGCACTGGACTCGCCCATGACCCAGCGTATGGCATCAATGACATTGGATTTACCACAACCATTTGGTCCCACGACCGCAGTACGATTATCTTTAAAATGTAAGGTGGTACTGTCGGCAAAAGATTTAAAGCCTGAAAGTTTTAAACTGCTTAAACGCATAATGTCCTGATTTAACGTCGTGAGCGTCTGGCCCACGCGAGTTCAATTTGTTTCATCCGTGTCAGAGATTCCAACACAAGGTTGCGCAAGTGTCGACAAAAATCTTCCATAAATAAAGTGGCCTGATGGGTTTTTCGTATCAAAATTGCTTCAGTGACCAGTTTAAACAAGTCAAAAGATTCTTGTAACTCGCGTCTGGAAATATTCAGGGTCAGAAAATAGCTCCGACGTAAAGATGGCAGCAGTTCCTGATAGTAGCGTATCAGATAAGGATTCCCCACCATCTCATGCTGCTGGGCCATGCCCTGAAAGATCAAATCATAAAACTTTTCAGTGTGTCCTTGGCGGGTTTCTGCTTCTAATTGCTCTAATAATAGCTGAATGCGCTCAGCTTCATGCACCCGCCAGGTCTCCGCCATGCGATGCACCATCTGCCCGAGCAATAACGAGGTCATGTCAAATAAGGCACGCACCTGCAAGGCCGACATTTCTGAAACAATTGCTCCCCGGCGTGGAAAAATTTCAATCAGTTGGGTGCGTTCCAGCAACAACAGTGCTTCACGAACCGAACCCCGGCTGACATCAAGCTCCGAGGCAATCCTAAGTTCCTGTATACGTTCGCCTTCGACCAGTTCACCGCGAATAATTTGTTCGCTAATATGCTTGGCAATCTGCTCAGACAAACTTTGCGCTTGTTCTAATGGCATACCGTTCCTGTGTTTATTTTTATGAATAATGGTTTAACCCTTTATTTGGGCTATGTTGCTATTAAACGGCTTTTTTTTAATGATTACTTTGACATTGTCAGACAATCTTGTGTCTATATAGCCAACTCCCACTTACAAAAAAGGAGAATAGTGATCTATTCTCCTGCAGCGACGCATTGATTTAACCTGAACATTTGAATCAGGCAATGAAACCCTGATAAATAAAATACAGGCCGACGGTAGTCAGCAAGGCCGCAAAACATTTTTTCAATACAGCCGGTGAAAGCAGATGTGCCACTTTTGCGCCCAGTTTCGCAGTAAAAAAGCTCATCGTGCTGATACCGAGAAACGCATAAATATGAATATAACCGATAGTATTTGGTACGGTGACCTGCGCCTGTTTACCAAACCACATAAAACCTAATGCACCCGCGATTGCAATTGGCAAGCCACAAGCGGCAGAGGTCGCTACTGCTTTTTGCATGACAACCCCACAGCGATTCAGAAATGGGACCGTCAAACTGCCCCCGCCAATCCCAAAAATGGCCGATGCCACACCGATCCCGCCACCCGCAGCAATTTGTAGCGGTGTTGAAGGTAATTTTTGGTTTGGGTCGACCTGAACATTCGCACCTTTAAACATTCGAAATGCCACCCAGACTGCAAAGAACCCGATCAACAACTGCAAACCTCGACCAGATAAATAATCGGCAATCCCCGCACCCACAAATGACCCTATAACCAGACCTGGCGCCAGATTACGAAACACGGGCCACAGCACTGCCCCTCGTTGATGATGTGCCATGACCGAGCTGATAGAGGTCACAATAATCGTCGCCAGGGAAGTACCCACCGCCATATGCATAATCACGTTAGGATCGTACTGGAGTTGGGTAAAAACAATGTAGAGGATGGGTACAATGATCAAACCTCCACCGACCCCAAACAGGCCTGCGGCAAATCCGGCAATTGCACCAATCAATAAATATATGATTAACTCCATAACGATATTTACCACGTTTAGATTCAAATGGATGTAGAAACTCGTGAACTGCAACAACGATTAAGCGATGCAGGCCAACTCCCGGAAGTATTACTCATTAAACCGATTACCACATCGACCAATGATGATGTGCGCGAATTGGCAACGAAAGGGGTACAGCAGGTTCTGGTATGCAGTCATGTGCAGACCCACGGCCGTGGACAGCGTCAACGTCAGTGGATATCACCTGAAGGGAACATCTATTTAAGCACATTGCTGCATACACAAAAACCCATTGATGGTCGTCTGGCGCTAGAAATTGCGTTAAATATCCTGCAAATGCCAAGTCTAAAAGGCCTGGAATTACAGGTGAAATGGCCGAATGACCTGTATAGCCTGCATGGAAAATGGGGGGGTATTCTGGTCGAGCCGGTTTCAACCACGCAGGTGGTGGTCGGGGTCGGGCTAAATATTGATCCTCTGTCCACCGATCTTCCAGACCAGCAGGTCAGCTCCTTGAGCGAGCTGGGATTATCGCATACATCAAGAGTCGAGCTAATTGCCCAGTTATATCTGGCGATTCAGCAAGCCGGGCAATGGTTTAATTATGGCAGTCAAAACCTGGCGGCGCGTTTCAATCGATCGGCTGCATTTATGCAACAAACAGTTGAATTTACCGATGTGCAAGGGCAATATTCCGGTACTTTTCTCGGAATTCAGGATGATGGTGCAGTCAAGATTTTGACCGATCAGGGAATCCAGACTTTTTATCAGGGACAGCTCCGCCTTCAACACGGTGGACGAACAGGCATACAGCAATGAAAAAATTATGGTTGGATATTGGCAATACCAGGCTGAAATACTGGATTACCGAGCATGATCAGATTATTGAACAAGCAGCGGAATTACATTTACAGTCTCCTGCTGATTTATTACTGGGCCTAATCCAGCATTTTAAAACACTGGGGTTGCATCAGGTGGGGCTATCTTCGGTCCAGGATAAAATCAGTAATGAGCGTATTCTCAGTATTTTAGAAAGTCTGCATATTCCAGTGATTTTTGCTCAGGTACAGGCGGAATATGCCGGTCTGATCTGTGGCTATGATGAACCTTCTCAGCTGGGCATTGACCGCTGGTTACAGGTACTTGCAGTGGCGACTCAAGCGCATGAAAATTACTGTGTAATTAGTTGTGGTACGGCACTGACCATTGATCTGGCGCAAGGACAACAACATTTGGGGGGATTTATTCTGCCGAATCTGTACTTGCAACGTGATGCACTGATTCAGAATACCAAAGGCATTAAAATTCCGGATGGTGCTTTTTCTGAACTTAATCCTGGCCGCAATACCCTAGATGCTGTGCATCATGGCATTCTGCTGGGCCTGCTCAGCACCATTGAAAAAGTCCTGCATGATTTCCCAGCACAGCTGGTTTTAACAGGTGGAGATGCTCCACTGTTTGCGCAGCATCTCAGCCATCACCATCCCCGGATTGAACCTGATCTTTTACTTAAAGGCCTGCAGCATTTTGCAGCTCATTTGCCAGACACTGTTTGATGATATCCAGCAATTGAGGGAATTCGGCAAAGCTATCAGATTTATTAAAATGCCCGGCTTTTTTAATCTCAAAAATTTGTGCATTCAAGCTATGGGCTAAACGCAAGGAAATCGGTGCAGGCACATAGGGATCATTACTGGAGATCAGCATCACCGCACGTTTATAGCTATAGGGCAAGTTTTTCAGATCGAGTCGCACAGCCTGCAGTATTTTATTCAGTTCTGACCAGGCAACCAAGGGTGTATCAAAGGCTGAGACCAGAATTACTCCACCAATCTTGCGTTGCTGCTGAATATAATGTTCCTGTAAAAAGTTTAAAATACTGACGCAACTCAGGCCATGTGCAACTAAAAAGGTATGTTCATCCATGTGCGGAATGTGCAGTTTCAGATTCTGCTGCCATTCTTCTAAATCAGGCTGAAAAGGGTTGGCCAGCATAATCCGCTTGGACTCAAAACCGGCATTTTTAAGCTGGCGACTCAGCCAAGGGTACCAGTGATCATTGGAGGTCGCCTGATAATCCGGCACGATATAGACTTTTTTTATTATATTTTTCATAGTGCATTACTTATAATTATTGAACGCAAACGGCGTCGATAAAAATCAGTTTTAAACAGTCTGGAGATGGAATTCAAGTACCTTTTTGAACACCATCTCATATTAAATTTTAAAATTTAGCGAATACAATAACATGCCTAAATTTAAGATTTAATCAGATAAGGCTCGATCACTTTCCAGAGCTCCGGCAGATCAGTACAGCCTTGTGAATCAATAAAATGTCCGTGATGCTTGGCATTCACCACAATTGCATCAAGACTGTCCGCCTGTTCCAGGCTAAATTCTGGTGCAACCCGGTCATCTCCTTCGGAGTAAATCACCACACGCTCTGCAACCTGTTGTTTGAGTAAATCGAAATCGATATCCGCGGCATCAATAAAAGGGTTTACTTCATCCAGGCGACCCAGCCGGCCATTAAATCCCGCGATCAATACCAGTTGCTGAATTTTCTGCTGTCTTAATTCTCTGGATAGGTAATGCAATGCGGCTACAGTTCCCAAGCTATGTGCAATAAAGATACTGTCCTCATCAATTGCATCAATCTGTTCACGCATTTGTTGATCCCAGGTGTCCAGTGTCGGTGTAGTTGATGGATCCAGCCGGAGGACTTTTAAACTGACATTTTCCTGTTGGGCTTTTTCCTGAATCCATGGGTACCAGTTTTCTTCCGGGCTTGCAGTATAACCATGTACGACAATTACTTGGTTCATTTGAAATTTCTCTTTATTTTGTGCTGATATTCCCGAGTCTGCCTGATTAGATTTTTATTTTGGGTAAGTAAATGTTGTTTTGTTTAAACCGGTTTGACCATTTATTCGCAATAAAAAAAGGCGCATATTGCGCCTTTTTTTAAACAAAACTTATTTCTTGTCGTTGCCGCCGAACAATGGACCCATACCACCGCCGCCGCCAAACTGTTTCTGCAAGCCACCAAGTGATTTCATCATTTTTGCCATACCCGATGGATTGGCAAATTTTTTCATCATCTTGGCCATCTGCGCATGTTGCTTGATCAGCTTGTTGACTTCTGCCACTTCCATACCACAACCTGCTGCGATACGTTTTTTACGGCTTGGGTTCATCAAGTCTGGATTACGGCGCTCTTTCAGGGTCATCGACTGGATAATCGCTTCCATTTTCTTGACCTGCTTTTCAGGATTGGCTTGCGCCAACGCATCTTGCAGACCGGCATTGCTCATGCCAGGAAGTTTGTCCAGAAAGCCCATCATGCCGCCCATCTTGTTCATCTGCTCAAACTGCATCAGCATGTCTTCAAAGTTGAAGCTGCCGCCTTTTTGCAGTTTTTTCGCCATTTTTTCGGCTTTTTCTTTGTCGACCTTGCGTTCAAGTTCTTCGACCAAAGAAAGTACATCACCCATACCGAGAATACGCTGTGCGACACGCTCAGGATGGAATGGCTCCAGGGCATCGAGTTTCTCACCCATACCCAAGAATTTGATTGGCTTGCCGGTAATCGCTCGTACTGACAGTGCCGCACCACCGCGTGCATCACCATCAGTTTTGGTCAGGATCACACCAGTTAAAGGCAAGGCATCGTTGAATGCTTTGGCGGTGTTTGCCGCATCCTGACCGGTCATGGCATCGACCACGAACAGGGTTTCAGTCGGGTTAATCGCTGCATGCAGCTCTTTGATTTCACCCATCATGTCATCATCGATATGCAAACGGCCTGCCGTATCGACAATCAGCACATCGGCAAACTGGATTTTTGCCTGTTCAATCGCGCGATTCACAATCGTAATCGGTTTTTCGTCTGCGCTGGATTCCAGGAAAATCGCACCAACTTCACCCGCGACAGTCTGTAGCTGTTTGATCGCAGCCGGACGATATACGTCGGCAGAGACCATCGCTACTTTTTTCTTTTGACGTTCTTGTAAAAAGCGTGCAAGTTTCGCTGCAGTTGTTGTTTTACCTGCACCTTGTAGACCTGCTAGCAGGACAACTACAGGTGGTTTTGCAGCGAGGTCGAGGCTTTCATTGGCCTCGCCCATCATTTTGGTCAATTCGTCATGAACGATTTTGACAAAAGCCTGCCCAGGAGATAACTGAGTCATCACTTCCTGGCCCAATGCTTCTTCCTTAACTTTCGCGATGAATTCACGAGTTACAGGTAACGCAACATCGGCCTCAAGAAGCGCCATACGCACTTCACGTAACGTATCTTTAATATTGTCTTCGGTTAGCTGCCCTGAGCCAGTAACATTTCTTAAACTCTGCGTGAGTCGTTCTGTTAAGGTATCAAACATTGCAAAATCCGCTTAAAATAGCCATGAGCAAAAAATTGTTTCTTAAAATAGAAAATTTATGCATAGAATGCTATAGGATACTGTAGTTCGCAGCGAATTTATATAAATGAATATTCATCACCCTTAAAAAGGTTTGACATGGTTAGCCTCCCCTTGGTTTATACGATCTTAGCATTAGTCGCTTATACCGCTTCCTTCTGGTATCTGTTCATTCATTTAATGTCTAAACGTACTCCTAATCAATGGTTTGTTTCGCTAACTGCACTGCTTGGCCTGAGCCTGCATGCACTGGTGTTATATGGTGATATGCATACTCCGCTAGGCATCAATTATGATGTCTTTTCCCTGTTTTCTTTTACCTCGGGTTTGATGCTGCTGCTCAGTATTATTTACAGTACTTATCGTCCGATTATTGCCCTGAACCTGATCGGGATTCCGGTGGCTGCAACAGGTTTGATCCTCGGTTTTGTCTTTACCCAGCCAGCTAAAATTATTATCCAGAACTCTCTAGGCTTGGACATTCATATTATTTTGTCTTTGTCTGCTTATGCAGTATTGCTCATGGCAACCATTCAGGCCGTAATTTTACGTTTTCAGGATCGTGAGCTGAAAAAAAAGCATAAACGCCGGGTCTGGGTCAGTTTATTACCCTCGTATCAGGACATGGAATCACTGCTGTTTGATATGCTGATGACCGGTTTTGTTTTACTTACCCTCGCTTTGGGCTTTGGCTTCTTTACCATCGACAATTTCTTTGCTCAGCATCTGGCACATAAAACTGCGTTCAGTATTATTTCCTGGCTGGTTTACGGTTCACTATTAATCGGACACTGGAAGTTTGGCTGGCGTGGCCAGAAAGCCGTGCACTTTACCCTGCTCGGTTTTGGCTTGCTGGCACTGGGTTTTATTGGGTCTAAATTTGTGCTGGAAATGATTCTGGGGCGATAATTCTGAGCCTTGGATATTCAATTCATTGTCCAATAAACAGGCTTTAGCTTGAATATTCTTTAAACGGTTATACGCCCCACCCGCACCGACAATGGCCAGCTAATCACTCTAGGCAATTCTGGATCTTCCCATTCTGGCAATAAGGCATCTGCCAGTACATTCAGTGGATTATGTCCGAGTGCTTTAGTGGCAGCTTTCACGGCTGACCAGGTACTCATATAACCAATTAACTGATAAAAGTTCCATTCAACCTGTAATAGAGGTAGCTGAATCACAATTTCCTGAAAGGGAAATGGTAGATTTTTATATCCTTCATCTACATGGCGACGTTCAGGCGGCCAGTACGGTGCAAGCGTGACTTCATAAAAATGCTTAAAATAATGATTCAGATGTGGCTCATCCACATTGAACACGCCATAGCTAATTAAAGCCAGAATGGCTTTAGGTTTCGCGATGCGTCGAACTTCTGCGTAGAATTTTTCCAGATCGAGCCAATGCGCTGCTTGAGCCACTGAAATCAGATCAATACTCTGGTCAGCACACGGGACCTCTTCAGCAAATGCCTGACCATACTGAATTTTTGGATGCGGTTTGGCTTGGGCAAGCTGTTCAGCACTCGCATCAATAGCAATCACCTGATCAAAATAATTCGCCAAAACTTCTGAAAGCTGTCCAGAACCACAGCCGACATCTACAGCCAATTTGGTACTTGGTGATAGCTCTGCCAATAGCTTTCCCAATGTATCCGGATAATGCGGACGAAACAAGGCATAATCCTGTGATTGCTGGGAGAAATGATCCTTGAAATGAGGCTGTTCCATACTGCCACCTGATATATTTATGATTCTTTTCAATATAGCTATTCATCTTTAAAACTCTATTATTTTATTGTGCTGAAGACAGCTGTTTTATTAATATTTCCTAAATCCCTTCTCACCCTCTCTCCCCTTTATGAAGCGTAAAATTTAGACTGCCTGGACATTCAGGCTAAAAAAACGTATAACACCGTTTTAAATTTACAGGTGTGCACCGTTGAAACTTGTGCTTGCTCCCATGGAAGGCTTAACCGATCCGATTATGCGTGATGTGCTGACATCCGTAGGTAGCTTTGACTGGTGTGTGACCGAGTTTATCCGTGTCACCGACTCGATTTTGCCCGACCATATTTATCACACATATTGTCCAGAACTGTTGAATGGTGGCAAGACGGCGGCAGGTACACCAGTACATGTGCAGTTTCTGGGAAATAATCCGGAGATGCTGGCAGCGAATGCCGCCAAAGTGGCAGCCATGGGCGCACCGGCAATTGACATGAATTTTGGCTGTCCGGCCAAAACAGTGAACCGTCATCGCGGTGGCTCAGTCCTTTTAGATGAACCTGAAGTCGTACATGAGCTGGTTAAAGCCGTGCGTGATGCAGTGCCTGCACATATTCCGGTTTCCGCCAAAATGCGACTGGGTTATATGGACCGCAATTTCATGCTGGAAAATGCCCATGCCATTGAAGATGCCGGGGCAGCGTGGATTACCGTTCATGCACGCACCAAAGCCGATGGCTATACCCCGCCCGCTTTTTGGGACCAGCTACAACCGATTCGTGAAGCACTCAAGATCAATGTAATCGCCAATGGTGAAATCTGGAACAATGCCGATGCCAAACATTGCCGTCTGGAATCTGGTTGCGAAGACCTGATGATTGGCCGTGGTGCAGTAACCACACCCGACCTGACCCAATGTATCCGTCAAAATTCGGATGCACCTTTGATGAACTGGAATGAACTGCTGCAACTGCAAATTCGTTTTATCAACGGCCCAGCCAAAACTGAGATCGGTATGGTCGGTCGTTACAAGCAATGGCTCGGCATGATGTCGAAACATTATCCTGAAGCCAAAGCATTATGGGATGAAGTAAAACGAATTAAAGTTCTAGCCGAAATTACCAAAAAACTGAAAGCTTCAAATATTTAAAACCCAAAAGCCTTTGAATCATTCAAAGGCTTTTTTATGGGCTCATAAAAGCTTATGACTGCTTACGCTGCTTTAAACTTTCTACGTGATCCCGATTGGTTTTCCAAGATTTTTCTAAAACTTCTTTTTCTAGCCGCAGTTGTATCCGTTTTAATTTCATTTCAGAAATCATCTGCTGATCAAAACTTTTCACATAGTCGGTCCAGCCTGCCCCCCGAAATACATGATTTGGCATCGGGGTTTTAAACACGGCATCCGGCATAAATACAATCACAAAATGCAATAGATCTGGTTCCAAAATATCTGCTAACAGCTGCTCCAATACTTTGATGTGCTTATAGTTCTGATGAATCGGATTCTGAAATTTATAACTGTTTCTATAGATTTTCTGGGTCCAGGTTTTTTGTCGCTCGTTTCCAAATATCCAGCCTTTATAGTTTTTGGTCTCAATCACAAATATTCCGTAAGGACTTAATAACAGATGATCGATCTGCGTGGTCGCGCCCATTCCGTCTGGAAGAGTCAAATCATTGAGCAGAATATATTGAGGATCTTTTAAATACAGTTTGACATGAGCAGCAACCGCAAATTCTCCTAATTTCCCTTTTAAAAATGGCTTGAATAATTTAAAAATCATCACGCCAAAGAAAAGCAGAAGAATCCACCCTAAGCTGGACCAGAGTGGACTTAATAGCTGTATCGTAGAATGCTCCATATTCTAATTTTCATTTATTTTAAGTATTTAAATATTAATGCGTTCGCTCAATATTTAATAGGATTTCTTTTTTATCCAAACCACCGGCAAATCCTACCAGCTTGCCACTGCGACCAATCACCCGATGACAGGGTGCAATAATCGAAATCGGGTTTTTGCCATTGGCTGCACCCACGGCACGTACCGCCTTGATATTACCCACCTGTTCAGCAATGTCGCGATAGCTTCGTGTTTGTCCGTAGGGAATATTCAGTAGAGCCTGCCAGACTTTTTTCTGAAAATCAGTACCGGCAAAGTCCAAAGGCAGGTCAAAAACATTGCGCTGACCAGCAAAATATTCCTGAAGCTGACGTCTGGTTTCAATCAATACCGGGTGCTGCGGATTTTCAACCAGGGTCGCCAGTTTCACCCGATTCGGCTGTTCACAATCCCAAAGCACAGCTACCAGCGCGGTTTTATTCGCGACCAGTCGTAACTGTCCTACCGGAGAATCCATATAGAGATAACTTAAGTTCATGATGGCGCCCTGTCCCAATCACTATAGTTCATTTTCTATATTAACCCAGTTCACCGAGATAGACAGAAACAAATTATGAAGAGGATACTTTCATCAAAACCAGACCGGAAATGATGAGTACAGCAGCCAGCATACGCAAGGCAGAAGCAGGTTCACCCAGAACCCAAATACCGATGAGAAATGAACCCACTGCACCAATCCCGGTCCAGATCGTATAGGCTGTACCTAGCGGCAAAGTACGCATCGCATACGCCAGCAAAGCAAAACTCAGTACCATGAAGACAATGGTAATGATACTGGGGGTTAAACGAGTAAATCCTTCGGACAGCTTCATCGAATAAGCCCAAACGATTTCAAAAATACCTGCAAGAATAAGTACGATCCAGGCCATGCAACCCTCCTCCTTTTATATAAGAATCAGGCCGTCCTGACGATTTTTCCTGTAAATTCCAACACGCAACTCACAAGGGAGGTCGTTCCTCCTCAATATTTAGATATAAAAATTTTATTAATTCGCGTACCAACAATGTGGTCAGTGTTACAAAACATGACTTTTAGAGATACAAATTAACTTTGTCTTACTCAAGTCTTCACGACATTCTTACCTGCTCTGGTTATGGTAGAGACTAAAAATAGCAAGTTAGTATAGTTCCATACTCGGGCAGTTGAATTAATAACAATTACATGCGATTCCACTCGGAATGTTAAGTTATACACATTAATTAAATTCAAACATTTTAGGGATAAATTACATGATTAAACATAAACTCGTGAGAGATTGATCATTTTTTACTTGGTTGAATTATTAACTATTGATTAACAAATAACCACTAAACACAAGGGTTATATGTAATAAAAAGAACCCTATTTGAGTTCTTTTTATACAAATATTGTCTAAATCGCAATCAACCACGGTACAAATGATTACATTTTATGCAACATATCCATATGGTTATCAACATAGATATCTACACACTTATCCATAAAGTTATCCACATATTTATGCGCATCTGATGTTTTAGCGATTAGAGTTGAATCTGCCCTACTCTGGCTAACTCTGCACGCATTTCATCAATCACAGCTTTATAATCTGGCTTGCCAAAAATAGCTGAACCTGCCACAAACATATCGGCGCCCGCTTCAGCAATTTCACGAATATTACTCGGCGTAACACCACCATCGACTTCCAGACGAATATCACGACCTGAAGCATTGATCAGTTGACGTGCCTGACGCAATTTATCCAAAGTCATTGGAATAAATTTCTGCCCACCAAAGCCCGGGTTTACACTCATGAGCAGGATTTGATCGACTTTATCCAGCACATAATCAAGGTAATGCAGTGGCGTTGCCGGATTAAATACCAAGCCCGCTTTTGCACCACCTGATTTGATCAACTGTAAAGAACGGTCAATATGATCAGAAGCTTCCGGATGGAAAGTAATGATATCGGCACCTGCTTCAAGGAAATCCCCGATCATGCGATCCACCGGCTTAACCATCAAATGCACATCAATGGGTGCTTTGATGCCGTATTTTTTCAAAGCCTTACACACGCCAGCACCAAAAGTCAGATTCGGCACGTAATGGTTATCCATAACATCAAAATGGACAACGTCTGCACCTGCTTCCAACACGTTCTCGACTTCTTCGCCTAGACGGGCAAAGTCAGCAGACAAAATAGAAGGGGCAATTAAATAAGGCTTGGACATGGAGAACCTGGCTCGTTGAAATTGGATTTTTCCCATTATATCAAATCCGCTCCGGCTACTGTGACTTCGATGTTGCAAGAATAAAATGCTATGTAACGCTTTGCGGCTTATGATTCCACCCATGACTGGTTTAAAGTACAGGGGAATGATTACAAGTGTAGAAGATCAATGAAGAAAAGTACTGCCCATATCCAGACACAACAAGCCTCACGCGTTGCCAAACGCCTGGCCAATCACTGGAAACATAAATTCAATATTGATGAAAATGAATCAGCTTTTCTGATTCATTTTCCAAGTGCGGAAGTGAACCTGGCGCCAGAAGCAGAGCATCTTACTGTAACGATTCAAAGTAACGATGACGCTACTGATCTGAATAAACTTGAAAATGTTGTGCTGGATCATCTAATCCGTATGGGCCAAGAACCACTGGAAGCAAATTGGCAACGTGATTAACTCAATCACGACTGACTGCTTGCTCAGACATTTTTGCATCGAAGGCATGAATACGCTCAATCCTTTTTTCTAGTTCCGGATGCGATTCCGTGTAGTGTTTCAATTTTCCAGCAAAACGTATAAATTTTAGCTCAGATGCAGTAGGCTGACGCTCTTCACCCAAGATTTTGATGGTGATATTGTCCATTTTTAGAGTTTCTGCTTCTTGTGCCAGCACTCTTGCATTTTCAACACGCTGAAGAAAATTAGATAGGTGAATACTGGAGATGCTGCGTGCGTGTAAATGTTTCATGGCATAGTCATCTGCCTCATATTCCAGACGTTTTGAATAATCAGCATCACTTAACATCACTGCAGCTGCGGTGAGCATACTACTGCCATCCTGGAAAATCATTTCCCATGCCATCGCGACACTGGATGCTGCTATCAGCTTTTGCATAGCATGCTGGCGTACAATATGACCTTGTTCATGTGCCAGTACTGCAAGTACCTCTTCTTCATTTCCCGCGATCGCCACCAATTCATCCGTGACTAAAATAGTATTGTTCGGAATCGCCAAGGCATTGGCGCCCAGCTCTTTACCTTTACGAAAAATCAGTTTAGCAGGCGCATACGGGTTTTCAGCTATTTCCTGTTGATAACGCTGACGCATGCGATTTTGATAATCAGCACTTAAAGCAGACGTTTCCGTCCTTTTCACTAAATTTTGTTCAGTGACATCACCAATGCGCTGTACCGTATTGTCTGGCACCCAGACAGCAACTTGTTTGGCGCCCCACGGAATCACCCATTTCACGACACTAAAGATCATGACCAAAGCCAATACTAGCAAGGTGAGCAACTGCGCAGGCGAGCGCTCCAATTGCCATATTGCTTCATAAATAGCTTTTTGTGGTTTGGCAAACCAATGTGGTACACGGCCAATAAACTCAATACGTGCATCATTCGGAAGTTCTACAATCGCAGGTCGACGGCCTACAGCACCAATAAAAGCCATCATTTTATAAGGAATCTCTACATCCCGGTTTTCGTCATCGATATAACTTAATTGAATGAGGTGCTGATCAAGGGGGCGGATTAAAGCGGGATGTGCTATTGCAGAGCTACCATCATAATAAAGCACTTCAACAGGTCTTTTTTGCATGATGATTTCCCCTACAATGATGCATCAAAATCAAACATAGAACTAAATTCAGCTGCCAGGGAATTAGGGTCAGGCTGCAACATATTTTGTAATTCGTTAGGGTCATCCAAGACAAAGAGTTCCAACATACTGGTTTTATATTGATAAAAACGGATGTCGGCCCATGCGGATAACAGACCCAAACTGATAATTTTTAATACCCAGTTTGACAAAACAATCCATGCATAACGCCATGGATTGGCACGTGTTTTAAAAAAATTCTCCCCTAGAAACAGATTGTTCCATGTAGTGATATAGATCCGTGCCAACATAATCGGTAAGATAAAAATCAGGCCAATGACCCACAGCAATAATAAAATCACAATCAACAAGTCATGTTCTGAGTTTGACGATTGACTTGCATCGATCAGGGCAACCATCGAAAAGCTAAAAGCCAGCATCAACAATAAAGGGCGATAGACAGCCGACATATAGTTTTTGTGGGTAGCGTTCAAGCGAAATTTAAATTGTCCCAATTGTAAATGATCGAAGCAATAATGCTTATAGAGCCAAATTAAACGAGGTAGCAAAATAAATAAACTTAAGAGGGTCTTGATTACTTCGACACTCAATAAGCGATACAAGTATTTGTTTTCACCATAGAAATAAAAACGTGTATTGCCAAATTTGGTGTTGCGACTTCTAAATTTAAGCGTCAGGCGAAACAACCACGGTACCGCCATGTACAACATGCCCAAGCCCAGAGTGGTCAACAACACCGAGTAGTTCGACATCACCAAGAACACTATATAAATTTCCAGGGCTAAAAGCCGGCCAAGAAAAATCTTGCTGGGTAAACCGGTAAAATCAAAGCGACGCTGCAAAAATTCGGTATTGCCATAAAAATAACGCTGACGACGCGATTTCGCCCAAGGTGAATACAAGGTCAAGGTCAATACTGTCAATAAAATATTACTCAACCAAATACCAAAATATTCCGAGGTACTACCATGAAACTTGAATTCATATCGCTGATATTTCGGTCTGACCGAAGGCGTGGCTTCAGTCGAAAAACTTGAAGCAGCTGGAAATAATGGCTCACTGACACGAATACCGCCTGCTGTCTGCTGCATGACGACCCCAATTTTTTATACTTTTATACAACTGATATTAAAAGAAAAACCCCCAGAATGTAAAAACATTTTGGAGGTTTTTTAATCTTTTTAGCGCTATTACATCTTTGCAATACCGATTTAAGGATTTAACTGCACGGCATGGAATTGCAAATGATCATCTACAAAACTTTGAATAAAGTAATACCCATGATCATAGCCCTGATGTTCACGTAAAGTTAAGGGCTGGTTCACGGTATCACAAGCCTGCTGAAACAAGGCTGGATTGAGCTGACTATAGAACTGGTCTGAGAACCCCTGATCAATCAGGATATCATTGAACAATGCGCCTTTCTCCTGAACCAAAGCGGTCGCATCATGCTTGAGCCATTCTTCACGGTTTTCACCCAGATAATTCGAAAACGCCTTGTCGCCCCACGGGCACTGGCTTGGCGCACAAATGGGTGCAAAGGCTGAAACAGATTTGAATTTTTCCGGATATTTAAATGCCAGGGTCAAGGCACCATGCCCACCCATAGAGTGGCCAAAGATGCCGATTCTACCGGAATGGATCACGAATTCCTCAGTGACCAGTGCATAGAGCTCATCCACAATGAAGCTTTCCATCTGGTAATGTTCAGCCCACGGCTCCTGGGTTGCATTGATATAGAAACCCGCACCCTGACCAATATCCCAATTGTCGCCTTCTGCCACGCCTTCACCACGTGGTGAGGTATCCGGTGTGATTAAAATTAACCCTAATTGTGATGCCAGGCGCTGGGCATGTGCCTTGATGGCAAAGGTTTCTTCAGTACAGGTCAAACCTGCCAGATAGAATAATGCTGGACAGCTATGGCCTTCCAAGGCTTGAGGCGGCAGATAAATTCCAAATTTAGCCGGGGTTTTAAGATAGTGCGAATCAAAACGATAAATCCGCTGTTCACCTTCAAAGCTTCTATTGTTCTGTATAAGTTCCATGGCTATTCCTTATTATTGCAGCCGATCTATTGAGAATATTGGGCTAGGGAGACTGTATCGTGGTGCTGTTCTGGGGAAATAAACGCTGCTCCAGTTGAGGTAACATCAATTCCATATTCTTGCCAATCACCCATTGCGGTTCTGAAGGTTCAAAGCCCTGGACTGCCTCCCATTTAGCTACCGTAGTTTTAGCCTGTTCAAAAGAGGCTTTTAGACTATTATTTTCACGCATGGCTTCATCAAATAATGCCCGGCCAAAATAGGTATAATCCGCTTCATTGGAACAGCCAAAAGACTGGCGGTCAGCTGCTGAGGCAGTGATAATCAGGGTATTATCATTCTGCAAGGCAGAAGCAAAACTGCCCGAGAAACAGGCTGAAATCACAATCACCCGCCAGCGGATTCCGGATGCATCCAAGGTATCACGCAACCATTTTGGATCGACTTGTGCCAGATCCAGCGGAGCATTTTCCATTTCGAACACATTTGGCAAACCGTGAGAAGTCATATATAAAAACAGCACATCACTTTCACGGTTCATCTGCTGCCCCATACGGCGCAATGCCAGTTCCATACTGGTTCTGGAAGCAATCGGTACGGTGGTACGTGTCGCCGGATGATTAACTAGGGCAATGGATCGGCCAAAAGTACCAAAACGGGTATCAAACTGTTCTTTAATCCGCTCGACTTCAGAATAGAATACATCCTGATAGCTGGCTCCAGCCACCCCCATGAAATACCAGTGCGACTGTGCAAATTCACCATATTCAATGCTTTCCAGCGCTTTGTTCAGCAGAACTGGCTGGGCATAGAATGCATCTTCAGCAAAACTTGGTGGAATTTCTTCAACTTTCCAGATGGGCTGATCTTTAACTGAAATCTGCCAGACCACCAGAGTAAACAAGGTCGCCAGCATGATCAGCGCACGTTCCCACCATGGCCATTTTAATTCACGCGAGATGACCCAGACCACTGCCAGACTTTGCCAGACAAACAGCATGACAAAGAGCGTTGGAATATAGTCATAGAGGATATATGGCAGGTAATCCAGATCACCCAGATACTGGATCAGGCACTGGAACAGCATGATATGGGTATCTAACACCAGCCATAATAGGGCCGGTACCAGCATCAGGCGTGGATTATTGACCCGTTGCGAAAGAAAAATACCAACAATCAGGGCAATAAAAGGCCATAGCGCATAACTGATCAGGCCTTGAGAGTTAAAATCTCCCATACGGCCTGAACTGAGCCAGCTAAATAAACTGTTGGCACAACCTCCCAAAATACCCCAGAACACCAGTTGCATGATGGATGGACGAACCAGCTGTAAAGAACGCCGAGATCCCAAAAATAACCACATCCCGGCAGTTTGGTTGCTTTTAAAATCGTGCCAAAAATTAATGGAGGGTTTAAAGTCGATCATAGGATGTCAAGGAGATAAGTGGTTCGCCAATGTGCTGAATAAGTTTATGCTTGATAAGCATTTAATCAATGTTAATTTTAAATATATAACAAATCTTTGCTTAATAAAGAAGCCATTCTCCTATTCAGCTACAAGTTCATGCTGAAAATACGCATCAAAGCGACAAGCATCACCTTGCCATTGATGATTAGGTTCTTTTCCGGCCAGAAATACCGCCAGACGCGGACGCTTGACCACGACACGCCTGCCAATTTTTTGTGCCAGTTCCAGAAGATTATCGCCCAGATCCATTTCACCATCTTCAGGCAATAACATATGTAACAGCTGCATCTGTTTTTTGACCTGTGCCTGCTTTTTGACTGCCTGCTGGTTTTGGTCACGCTGAGGGAACATCGGGTCAAGATAAACCACATCAACAATCTGCTGCTGCTCGGCCTGCTGTTTTAAATAATCGGCTGAATCTGAAAATACCAAATGAATCCGGGATACGACCTGACTCAGGAACGCATCCGACTGGGCACGTGTATGGCTATCTTCCAGCAAGGTGAATAAAATCGGATGCCGTTCAACCAGGGTGACTTTCGCGCCTAAATGTGCCATCAACAGACTGTCATGTCCCAAACCTGCAGTAGCATCAATCAGGCTCGGCTTCTCAGCTAAATTACAAGCGCGTGCAATCATTTCCGATTTTAAAGAAGCCCGTTTTAACCGTCCGGTTTCCGCTCGCCAGTCTGGTTGCATTTTCATACCATTGGCACATAACCAGAGTCCGTCAGCATCAACACAAAGGGCCAGTTCAGGATTTAAGCGGAAAAAACGTGCATTGAGTTTTTCCACGTGTTCAATCTCGACCACTACCCCACGAGCAGAAAGCACAGCCTTGAAGTGCTGTGCTTTCTCTTGATAGTCAGATTCGGCATATAAGCGAATCGTGCTTACCATAATTTCCAACCTGTATAGGCAAATAATAAAATCAGCAGACCTGAAACAATACGGTACCAGGCAAAGATCATAAAGTCGCGCTTGGCCACATATGCTACCAGCGCACGGATGAGTAACAATGCCGAAACGAAAGAAACCAGAAGCCCGACCGCAATTACGGTCCAGTCTTCAGTGGTATTTAGAACATCATAGCTTTGATAAAGATCGAGCAGGCCAGCACCAATAATCACCGGAATACCCAGAAAAAATGAGAATTCAGTTGCGGCCTTGCGTGAAACGCCCAGGAACATCGCACCGATAATGGTCGCACCAGAACGAGACGTCCCTGGAATCAAGGACAAGACCTGAATCAGACCAATCCAGCACGCATCTTTAATGCTGAGTTCTTCAACTTCATGGACACGGACTTGAGGTGGATTCTTTTCAATCCAGATAATAATCAGACCACCAATAATCAGCCCCATGGCGATGGCAATATCATTGAACAGAAACTGCTTGACCGTTTGGCCAAAAGTCAGACCAATCAATACAATCGGGATAGATGCCAGAATCAGGCCTATACCTAGACGGCGACCTTGTGGCTCACCACTGACAATCCCGGTCGCTGCTCCCCAAAGACGTGCCCAGTATTCATAAATAACGGCAGCAATTGCCCCCATCTGGATTGCGATGACAAATACATCACTCTTTTCCTTGGTCCAGAAATTCATTAATTCTGATGCCAAAATCAAATGGCCGGTACTGGAAATAGGCAAAAACTCGGTAATGCCTTCGACAACACCCATGAGAGCCGCTTTGAGTAGCAGTAAAAGATCCATGCTTTATCCTAGTTAATTATGCTTTACCTTGTTCTGGAATTTTTTTCCATGCGTTATCACGTAAATATACCGGTAATGCCAATTCTGCACTGACCCAGTTTTCGGTTTGTGCTGCTACACGTGCAATGCTGGCAATATCCTGTGCGGTCGCGTGCACATTTTTATAAATTGACGTTTCACTTTGTACCAGTTCAGCTCCTGAACCGACCGGAGTATACTTTACTGCCTGACGACCCTCAGCATAATTTAACAGTTGCTCATCATCGACCGGCTGCATAATTCCTTGGGTATCCAGTTGATAGCTCGCGATATAGACTTCGCTCATGCGAGCATCCAACACGGCAGACACTTCAGTCAACCCGTGTAAGCGGTAGGCGGCTTGAGCCAAAGCCTGCAAAGTCGACACCGGAATCACTGGCAAATCATTGGACCAGGCCAGAGCCTGAGTTACAGCAGCATTAATCCGCACACCACTGAATGAACCCGGACCACGACTAAAGGCAATCGCGGTCAAGTCAGCAATGTCCAGTCCAAGATCTCGCAGACCTTGTTCAATCATTGGAAGAATCGTTTGCGTTTGTGCCCTGGCGCGCGCATCAAGCTGAAAAAATAATTCTTGTGTATCATCGATTACAGAAACGGAACACTGCTCATTGGCAGTCTCCAATGCCAGCACTTTCATGCACAACCTTAAGTCAGAGAATATAAAAACGCGGATATGATACTCCACTCATATCCGCTGCGCGAGATTTTCCCGAAACAGATACAAAAATGCCTAGAAAATCTAGGCTTATAATTCAGACTATAGAATAAAGAAAAGTACCCTAAAGTTGCACTTCTTCCAAGTCCTGAAAGTTTTGAAAATGCTCGGCATAATGCATGGCACTCATTTTCAGTTTTTGAATACTGTCATCATCCAGCGTTTTTACCACTTTACCGGGTGAGCCCATCACCACAGAATTGTCTGAAATCACCTTACCTTCAGGAATCAGAGCATTGGCACCAATAATACAATTCTTGCCAATCACGGCATGGTTCAGAATAACTGCCTGAATTCCGATCAGGCTATTATCACCAATGGTACAGCCATGCAGCATGGCCTGATGGCCGATTGTCACATAATCACCAATGTGCATCTCAATGCCTGCATCCGTATGCAACACTGCATTTTCCTGCACATTGCTAAAGTCACCCAATTTAATTTTACTGTTATCTGCACGTACTACAGCCCCAAACCAGACACTGACTTGGCGACCAAGTTCAACTTGCCCAATCACGGTTGCCGTTGGTGCCACCCAGCCATCCCAAGGCTGATGTGTAGCAGTAGGGGTATATTCCTTAAATTTATACAACATTGATAAAATCCTGTTCAATGGTTAAAAAAGTTTGGAGATTTAAAGGCCGGCGAATTCAGCAAAAATGGCCAGTCTTTCTTATAATCCAGTCCATACTGGAACAGAGAAATCAGCATACGTGCGGTCAACCCCCAGACCACTTCATTTTCTACCCGCATACTCGGAAAATATAAAGATTGCTGGGCAAAACGGACTTCATAGGGCGTGGGCGTCACTTCAAGCAAATGCTGCAATGAAGCAAAGAAAATCCGGTCAATTTCTGTTGGCTGTGGAATCAGCTGCACTTTCGGAGGAATCAATCCCACAATCGGCTTGACCAGCATACCATTTCGGGCTTTTTGCATGGGCAAATCACCCATTAAATGCACATCAAAGGGGTTCAATGCCGTTTCTTCATAGGCCTCTCTTAAAGCCACTACAATATTACTGGTATCTTGCGGATCACGCTTCCCCCCGGGAAATGAGACTTCTCCAGCATGATTATTCAAATAAGCTGAACGGCGTGTCAGCAATACTTTGGGGTCAGCTTCATCTGTAATTGCAATCAACACGGCAGCATGCGCAGATCGGATACGCTTGGAAAAACGTAATCTCTGCCGCAACCTTTGTGTCAATTCACATCCATCCATTCTTTCAGCCCTAGCAATGATCATAATTTCATCATAGCTGATTTTTGTCAGGACGGGAGAGAAATGATGTCAAATTTAGGTTTTTCAGTTATCCTGAGCTTACTTTTATCATTGATGATGAATATGAACTTCTGTGTGAATTGTGGACATAAAACCACAGCTAAAATTCCTTTGGGCGATCAGCAGATTCGCAGCGTGTGTGATTCATGCGGCTCTATTCATTATATTAATCCGAAAGTCATTTGTGGTGCTTTAGTCCTGTTCGAAAACAAGGTGCTGCTGTGCCGTCGTGCCATTGAACCACGCTACGGCTTATGGACGTTACCTGCCGGCTATATGGAACTGTTTGAAACCATGGAGCAAGGCGCGGCACGGGAAACCCGTGAAGAAGCAGAAGCTGAAGTAGACATTGAACAGCTGTACTGCATGTATAACATTCCGCGTATTGGTCAGATTTATGTGCTGTTTAAAGCCAATCTGATTGATGGAAAATTTGGTGCGGGTGAAGAAACCATCGAAAGCCGTCTGTTCGATGAAGCTGATATTCCCTGGACTGAACTTGCCTTCCCGAGTGTAGAACATACCCTCAGACATTATTTTGAAGACCGGAAAAATAATACTTTCCCAATGCATCTGGAAACCTTAGGCACACGTCTAGACCATACCGGCTAAATTCAGCATACATAAAAAATCCCACACTAAGATGGGATTTTTTATTTTTAAAAATATTATTTGGCTTTGACTTGATAACAATCTGCCAGCTTAAACTCAACAGACCCGCCATTTAGTTTGGCCAGTTGAGTATCTGCAGGCGTTAAATCCTTATTATTGTTATTATAAACTTTCTGAAAACTGGCATAGGTATTGGCCCACTGCACTTCTTCACCTACCGAATTCAGGAAAGTGACACGTCCAGTCTGGCCAACATTGCTATTCAACACATTAGACAAATTAAGTAATGCACCACCGATCACAATCGAATCCTTTGGATCCGTTGAGGACTGGATACGCGAGTCAAGGCCGACCAATGCACCATTTAAGTTGCCAAACTTTTCATTGGCCAGAATTAGGCGCATTGATACCGCTTTATCGGCAACAAATGCACGACCTAAAGTGCCAAGTCGGTATTGCTGGATACCGTTGATTAACAGGTTACTGCCTAATACATCTCCTTGGCAACCTGCTACCGGGTCAGTTGCCAGATTGCTGGCAGATTGCATATTGGTACGTACATCCCCATTACTGTCAATCACAATTCCCAAGGTAATTGGATTCACTGTGCTCTCGGTAAATTTAAATTCCAGATTGGCATACATTGGGAAAATATAGCTCTGCCCAGGTTCTACGTTCTCCGCTGTTCTAAAGACCTGACGATCCAGATAACTAATCGGGAAAATCTTGTAGAGGTCAAAGCTTCCAGCATAATTCTCATTATCAGCCGCTAAGCGCCATAAACCTAAGTTGGCTCGATCAGAGGCATCTAGTACCGTTTTGTCAGTTACTTTTTTATAAAAAGCTTCATTACCTGCGATCACATAATCATTCAATAATTTGCCTTGGTACAGTTCAAGCAGATTACTAGAATTCGCCACATTCAGGCGATAAGGCGTAGTGATGGTTTTTCTGGTTGGGTGAATCCAGGAACTTTGTGGATCTGCAGTCATCTGTACCGGCTTCACCTTACGGATAAGCTGAGCATTAATGCCCCCCAAGGAAGATAAATTTTCTGTCGCCATTTTTAACTGTGTATCACGCCATTGCAGGCCGCTACCAAAGGTATAGCCTTGGCGATCGGTAATCAGCATAAAATGGCCAAATAAATATTTGGTATTTTTATTTTTAATATCACATGGACTTAGGTTACAACCCACCAGTCCATCTGAACCCGACAGATTAGTACCAATTACACCTGAAGTTGAGAACAATGAAAACTCTGGCTGATACACGGCTGCATTGGCAATCGTTACCAGTTTTTTAACTGTGGCAAAAGCCACCTCATCAGTAATCTGGCTGACATCCACAAAATCTTTAATTTTCTTTTCAAAATCAGTATCAGTCAGGCTGATATTTCCGCTGGTTTTTGCCAGGTCTTTGCGCATCTCTTCGGTAATATATAAAGGCTGTACATCCGATGGATTTACAATACGCCTTTCTTGTAGCGCCAAAGCTTGTAAAATTTTAACCAGACGCATAGCCACCTGAACGGTAGGGTCTGTAGTGACCAAATCACCTACTCGGCGTCCGGTAATCCCACTTGCAATATCAATTACACTTAAACGCGGCAACTGGGTCTGGGCATTAAAAATGGCATAGTCGCTCAGTTTAATTTGCCCTAAATTGATCTTGTTTGAAGCAAAACTTTGAATATAAAATTCAATATTATCTGTCTTTGTACAGGTTCCGGAAGCTACACCATTTTTACTATCAAATAATGTAATAAATGTATTTTCTGTATCACTACTACAGTTAAAGTTCAGACCATCGAGTGGATATTCTAGTCCCCATTCCACACAGTTGGTGGTACCGGGAGTACACGTACCATTGGTTGTGGCTTCATCATTTTTTTCTGGAATAACATTGGCACTTTCCCCACCGCAACCACTGAGTGTGGCCAAAAGTGCAGTTACAGCAAATGGGTATAATAATTTATTTTTCATTTTTCTATACTCGAATAGTCCTTATCGAATAGCGACTAATTTTAGTTGTCCATGATTTGTCAGCATCTTGTCTTCGACATCTATAGCTGAGGCTAAAGGTGTCAATAGTACATATTCAGTTTTTGCAGGTATCTGCAGGATCCCTTCAATATGTTCATGTTGAATAATATTCGCCGACCCTTCCTGATTTTTAAAACCGCCAGCGCCTTCTAGCACACAGCCACGATTGTCTAAAAATACAACAAAAGGCCAATAATAAGTTGGATTTTTTTGGCTAGAAGCATAAGAGTTAATCTGAATATTTTTAATATCAGATTGAAGTTTCACCACTTCAAAATCAAATTCGTCTGCTTTAAGAGGCACACGAGGCCACAGATTGATCGCTTTTTTAAGGCTAATTTCTTTAGCATTTTTAATTTTTTTATCGTTAAAACACTGTTTCCCTAAGCTATCGATGGTTTCAGGCTGTGATATACGATAATAACTTTGTGCCAGTACCACCGGACCAGAATCGACCTCTGGCGTTTGAAACAGGGCTTTTAACAGGGATTGCCCGACCCCTTTTTCACGCTCAATCGTCTGAATCCGGGTAGCTCCCATATTTTTGTCTACCACACCTTCAGGCATGCTATAGAAACGTTTTTTACCGTCTACATTGAATTCTTTATTTTCCAGATATTCACTATCCACATATTCAATGCCTTCTATCTGGCTAAATCCGGGTTTTTGCACAGTTGCTGCAGAAGATTTAAGGCCAGTATTAGCAATTTGAGGAACTTGAGCTTGTGATTCAGACTTCAATCGCGTTTTAGACTTCGTCCGTTCTGGGGAAATAACTGGTTGTACCGGTTGTACTGGTTGTACTGGTTGTACTGGTTGTACTGGTTGTACTGGTTGTACTGGTTGTACTGGTTGTACTGGTTGTACTGGTTGTACAACCATATTATGGTCCTGCCTAGACTTCACTTGTCTATTTTCAGTGACTGGTATTTTTTCCAAGTTTTGCTGCACTGAGGAGGATTGGACTGCTACCACAGTTCCTGTTTTTTTAGAGGATGGATATTTTTCTTCAGTTTTTTTCTCTGCAGGGTTACCGGATACAACTAATGGTCGCCCATCCGGACCAATAATCGTAATAAATTCTTTAGCACTTGTAGTGAAAGATAAGGGTACCAGATTTAATACCAGCACCGCTGCCCATCCAACTTTCCCTGTCTTGATCATGTCTTTGTTACCAACGCGTGCGATAGTTCAAACCTAAAATGGTAATTTTGGTATCTGTTTTGATGTTTAAACCTGCATATGGGTTTAATAGCAAATTATTTACCCCGGTCTGGTTAGCTAAACTACTGGTATTTGCTGGAATCTGATCCTTACTGCGTAAGAAACCA
The DNA here is from genome assembly GCF_001647535.1 of Acinetobacter sp. SFA. Taxonomy (NCBI): domain Bacteria; kingdom Pseudomonadati; phylum Pseudomonadota; class Gammaproteobacteria; order Moraxellales; family Moraxellaceae; genus Acinetobacter; species Acinetobacter sp. SFA. Next base: position 72,184 of record NZ_LSZI01000005.1, read on the forward strand.
ATCGATAGATCCAGATCAGTGTCTGCATCAAAACGATAACCTACCCCCAGGCCAAACAACTGTGCACCATTAATAGGTACCATAGTATTGCGCTTATCTTTTGGAATTGCACTGGTTCGTGGCTCATAGCCTGCGCGAAGCTTTAGACGATCTGTTGCCGAATACTCCATCCCTATACCGAAGTTCCATGGTGACTTAAATCCCATAGGTAAAGCCAGACTAGAATCGGTCACATTTCCAGACAAGATTTTGGCGATCTTTAAAGCGGAAAGCGTACGATCAAACTCGAATTTAAACTTGTCCCAAACCTTATAATCCGTCCAGCCGACATCAAAATTCACCTGTAAATCAGGCATTACCTTATAGGTGATCCCTGCCTGGAAATGGGCTGGATATTCGAAATCCATCGACACCAAACCGGACTCACTGGAAGGAATATAATTTGGAAATCCCAGAATTGCAGCCAGAATCTGTCCGGTAGGTGAGGTCATTAAACCTTTAATCATTTCTTGCGGTGCTTTGGCATTATCAATATGGAATTTACCTTTTAGACGCATTTTTGCAGCGCTTTGATAAACCATACCAAAACTAAAGTCTTCGCGAGGTTCCCATAATATACCCAAGTTATAGCTGGGGCTTAAATTTTGCTCGAGTGACAACTGCATTTGACCAAATTTGCCAAATGGATTCATGCCTTCGTCAGCATTACAAATTCCGAGTAAAAGAATGTCAGTAATGATGTCGGAATTTTCTTTAAACGGCGTACAGACAACCTCATCGATCATTCTTAGCATGCCGATCAGTTCATTTGGAAAACGCAAGTCTGTTTTCATCGCAATAGCCTGATACGACATCCCGACAGATGCACCAATCGACAGCTGGTCGTTAACCTCATAACCGACAGATGGAGACAGATAAGTAATCCGCTCCAAGGCAACCTGCTGACCCATGAAGTTTGCAGGACTTCCATCTTCCTGACCAAACCCGGCCATTAACGGTGCATAAATTGCGGTCGCATAGGTTGCTTTAGAACCAGGTGGATTGTAGGCAGCCCCCATGGTCGGCGCAACCAAAGGAAGGCCTTCGCCCAAATCGACCATTTTTTTAAGATAAGGCACAAAAAGACTGACGTATTCTACATCACCACTGACCTTGCCTTTAAAATCAGTACATATATCAGATGAAACTTCAGGTCCATCATGACAAACCATGGGGTCATCAGAATAGCCAAATACGTTATATCCAGCCGGCACTGAAAACTCACGCTGGATATCAAAATTAGCGACAATAATCTGCTGTTCTGTTTGCAGGCCCTGAATCTTAGTCAGGCCTGCCGGGTTAAAGTGAATGGCATTAACCCCTGGAGGATCTGCAGTTACAGCGTTCCCCATGGATAATGCGCGCAGATCCACCGAAAGGTTGGCCCCTAGTTGCGCAAAAGTATAACTTGAACAGCCCGCAAGAATGATTCCTGTTAATAACGGGCTAAGTCGAATGGTTTTCATACGACACCCCTATTAACTGATTTTTTTACCAAAACCTAAAATATCAAGCGGGAATGACAATCCCAACGAAACATCCGGTGCATCTTCAGTCAGCCCCAGGCCGACAGTACCATTTACAATTGTTTCTGGAGAAACCCTGACCCCTAATGAAATCGCAAAAGTAGCACTGGTCTGATCCGCAGCAGAATAACTTTCACCCGTGTTATAGCTAAACTCAGCTCCCGTATTGAAGCTTTGCTGATAGGACATGGTCATTGAAACATCATAGTTAAATGAGTAGGCGAAACCGAATGCAAAACCCCCACTAATTCCGGGATCAAATTCTTCAATAATACGATAACCACGACGTTGGTTCAGACCGGATTCTTTAAAACCATAGTTCGCAGAAACCGATGCAAACAGTACGACCGGATCAATGTATTTACGCGTACTGGCCCCTAGCCCCGCAGAATAATATCCTTTACCGATACCGAGATCCGTGGCTGCATTAATTTCGTAGGGGCTTTCACCCGTTTTGGTAGATAAATTTGCAAATAAAATCAGAGGAAGACGGCCTGCTTTTAACGGAAAAGGCTCCCAACGCGCGCCCATGCTAATATCACCCAACCCGGCAGTAGAGGTATCTTTTAAGAGGTCGGTCTTGGCCACCAAAGGTAGGGATGCAGTTAATGTCAGATTATCTTTCACTCCATATTGGAAAGTGAAAGTATTGGTCAGAGTATGTGTCGCATTTTCTTGCACCCGCAGTTGATATAATTGTCCCTGAGCCATTTCTAGGTCAAGTTGGGTATCTCGATAGTAGGTATAATCAATATCGTAATAAGAGGAAATATCACCTTTTTTAATCAGTGAATATTGACGTTCATTTGACGTAAATACTTCTTCGAGATTAGTTGCCTGAGTTGCATCGCCTTCTTGTTGCTGTAAAGCCTGAGATGCATCTGTGACCTGTTTAGGTTGAGCTTCTACAGGTACTGTAGTTTTAACAGTAGTATCTTCAACTACTTCATATCCCCCTAATTCTACATCTTCTGCAACCTGTGTTTCGACTTGCTCAGTTTGAGGCTGTACTGCTACAGTTTCAACTACAACTTCCTCATCAACCGTTTCGTATTCACCTAGTGCTGGTTCTTCTGCAGCAAATGCAACGCCCATTACCATTTGAATGCTCAGTGCCAAGAACGTCTTGTTCATCCATTTACTGTTCATATCCATTTCACCATTTTAATTTTTATTACTGTTTTTCTTTACTTTATTTATTCTTGTAATACAGTCTCAGGAAATTATATTGATACTCCCCAAACTTTTCTGATTCTGTATTACGATTACGGTCCATACGGATTGTAGAAGCTTTATCAGCAATTTTATCCATATAAAACTGTGGATATTGCATGTCGACCAAGGCATAGCGGTTAATTGTCGCATCCTCTACATGGCGCATATCTGATTCTTTTAATGCCAGAAAATTTTTGCGATATTGCTCAGGGACATTGATCAGGAACAAGGTGTTATTTTCCCAAATATCCTGAAAACGCCGCTCATCAAAACTGATATTGCCAAGTGCTGGATCTGCAACATAAACCCGGCCATTTTTATAGCCCTTATACACCACAAAATGCTTAAAGCCCGCATAGGAAATCGGAACAATGGCAGGCTGATCTTGATTGACTAAATCCTTGAATTCTCCTCGATAGCCTCCGCTTTCCAACCCTAAGGCTGAAACAAAGCGCTTCATATCAAGTAGAGAAAAACTACGGCGTTCAACAATTTTATCCGTTTCACCGAATTTCATCAGCCCACTCATGACTTGCTGCTCATCCAGCTGCGTACCGACATAACCGTTGAGTAAGGTAGTAAGTGCTGCTGAACCACAACTATAGTCATAAGCCTGACGTACAATACCCTGGAATTGATCCAGCAGTGCCGGCTTTATTTCTACTGTTTCGCGGTGCATGCGTTTAAAAGAATCATTCCTTGAATCAAGGACTTCAGTATAGTGAACAGCGCCCGGTGGCTGTTTTTTGATATCTAGAGCTTCTTTGGCAGCGTAATACATCAATGCCGAGCCCAACGCGATCTCTAACATAATTATTAACTTTTCTTATGATTGGCATAATATGCCTATTTTTCTTTTTATAGAGTATTCACTCTACTTCCCTGTAACTAGAAAGATACCTTCTTTTTCAAAAAAATACAGCATTTTTTTTATTTTTTGGATAAATGATTCAGTCATAAAAAAAGCGCGTGTAAACACGCGCTTTTTTTTAAATGAAGATTAGTGACCAGCAATCGTAATAATCGCACCTGGGGCGTATTGACCTAGCGCAGGGCTGAAATAAGTTTGTAAACCTTGGATTTCCATATCGCCGATTGATGCAGCAGTACGGCTACCTAAATGAATACCTTTCACATAATTATCATGTGCACCGCTCGTGCTAACAATACGGATATAGCCTTTAGATGCCGCTTCCTCACCAAATACGCTAATAGACTGATTTAACGCAAGATCTCTAGAGTTTGCATCTGTTAGTTTGATACTTTCAATGAAGATTTCACCTGCAGCACGAGTATCAGTTTTCGTTGAATTATCCAAGATGCCTAGCTCTTTAATTTCCAGACCACCGATCATATTTGCATTTAATTTAATCATTGCGCCTTGAGGAGCTGCACCCAATTGAATGTTTGCAGACATTGGACCTGTTTTAATTGACAAACCAGATAAAATTGCATTTGTCGTACCTTGACCACCACGACGAATAGACGTTGCATCTGTAGCTGGTTCATCACCAGATGCCACAACACCAATTTGACCAATATGAATATCTAAACCAGATACTGCTGCTGCAATATTAATGAATGGATTCCCACCACCAGCATCAGAGTCAATTTTCAAGTCAGCGAGGTTACGTGTAGGCAATAAATATGCACCATTATTGTCATAGTTAGCACCAACTACTACACCGTGAGCAGCTGTTGCACCTTTACCATTTGCTTCAATAACAATCGCACCTGCTGCACCTGTACCACCAGCTCCAGAATAACCATCATTATCATGAATATAGAGTTTCTCAATTTCAATTTTTGAAATACCGATACCAATCGAGATACCTTCCTGACCCGTTGTTTCGCTTAGAGATGCCTCATCCATTGCCTGCATCGCCATCGCATTGGCACTAAATGCAACTGAAGTCGCTAGAACTAATTTTGTGAATTTCTTCATTGTTTACTCTCCCAAGAGTACTATTTTTTTTGATTGTGAATTACTCAGTGTTGAGGCTGTATTTTTTATTTTCTGACAGCTTAAACATCTTTCCTTGAGTAATTTGCTAGCCCACTTAAATTAACGTCGAGTCAGTTTTTGATCAACTGTCGTTGGTCGCAATCTGTCGCTTACCGATAAACGGTATTTCATGATTTAAAAATATTTTCCGTCTTCTTGATATAAAATAGTAAGTCATCCCGAACTCCCCATAACTGAATGACCGAAGCTCTCTATCATCGTCCCTTAAACTTTGAATCGCTGCTAGTTGCAGATCTATTATCTGCATTGAAGACATTGGATCATCTGGCGTATTTAAATAATAATGGTCAGCCTTTCATTGCCTGCTGTGCTCAGGAATATTTTATTGCCCAGACCTCAGAAACCCAGTGTTTTAAAAGAACAGAGATTGAACAATATCAAGCTGTTCCATCCGAATTCAATCTAGAAATTGATGGACCAAAAACGCCTCAAAAGCATGGATTTTCTGGAGGTTATATCGGCTTTATTGGCTATGATTATGCAGCTCAGCAATATATCCATTATCCAGACCGTCCCCAACCCGGTTTATTCATTGGTCAGTTCTCGTCCTACATTAAGCCAAGTTCTGAAGGCTGGATGTTCTATAGTCACGACTCGCAGGCCGAGCAAATTTTCAATCATATCCAAGGCTTGCTTGAACGAGATTTAAATTATCCAACATTTCAGTTAAAAAGCCCTTGTACTGCACGCTGGAAAAAATCTGTTTACACTCAGGCTTTTCAGGAGATTCAAGATTATATTGTTGCAGGTGACTGTTATCAGATTAACTTGACCCAAGAATTTTCAGGTCGTGCCCAAGGCTCCCTCTTAGCGACTGCCCAAGCGTTCTGGTCACTTACCGAAGCACCCTATGCGGGTTATTTGCGCCTTGGTGATTTTGAATTACTCAGCTGCTCACCCGAGTTATTTATTGATTTTGAAGCAGATCGAAAAATCATTACCAAGCCGATTAAAGGCACCATGCCACGCTATAGCGACCCTGTGCTAGACGAGCAGTCTAAACAAACCTTAAAAGCATCGGAAAAAGATCAGGCAGAAAATGTCATGATTGTGGATTTATTACGTAATGATTTAAGTATTTATGCGGAAACAGGTACTGTCAAAACACCCAAGCTGTTTAATATTGAAAGCTTCAATCAAGTGCATCATATGGTGAGTGAAGTTGAGGCAACTCTAAAGGAAAATGTGAATCCTTTTGAGGTTTTAATGTCTGCACTGCCAGGCGGTTCAATTACTGGGGCGCCAAAAATTCGTGCCATGCAAATTATTGAAGAACTCGAAGGTGCACCGCGTGGGGCTTATTGTGGCTCAATGGGGTATTTTAATTTTGATGGTACAGGTTCCTGGAATATTCTGATTCGCTCTATTCAGAAATATCAGGAGGAAGTATCTTTATGGGCTGGTGGTGGTATTACTATTGCATCTGACTGTGATGCAGAATATCAGGAATGTTTTGATAAAGTTGAAGCCATGCTGAATTTACTCAATACCTGGTATGAGCCTGAATAAATGAAAAAAGCGATTCAATTGAATCGCTTTTTTATTTTGAATCCACCCTAACCCTTCTTCACCAAAGGAGGGAATCCTCTAATTCAGTAAAATCAGGAAAGTCCTTCTTTTCTAAAGATGAGAAGCACCGCTTCGCAAGGGAGAGATTAAACTAAAATCTCGTTTTTCAAGGTATCTACCAAACGCTGATTCTGTTCATCCGTACCAATGGTGATACGCAGGAACTGATTTATCCGTGGTTTATTAAAATAACGCACGATGATGCCATGTTCACGTAATTCAGCTGCAAGTTCGCCTGCCTCCTTAGATGGCAATGAGGCAAAAATAAAGTTGGCACTCGATGGTAAGACTTTAAAACCAAGTTCACTCAGTTGAGCAACTAGCATTTCGCGACTCGCAATTACTTTAGCATTTTGCGTTTCAAAGTATGCTTGATCCTCAAAAGAAGCCACCGCAGCAGCAATTGCAAAACGATCCATTGGATAGGAGTTGAAGCTGTTTTTTACCGCTTCAAGTGCAGCAATTAAATGTGGTTGCGCGATTGCAAAACCAACACGCAAACCTGCCAATGAACGTGATTTAGACGTAGTTTGGCAAACTACAAGGTTGTCATACTTTTTAACCAAACTTACTGCTGATTCGGCACCAAAGTCCACATAGGCTTCATCAATGACCACCACCGAGTTGGGATTGGCTTGAAGAATTTCTTCAATTGCAGACAAGCCCAATGCAATACTGGTTGGCGCATTTGGATTGGTAATGATAATTCCGCCATTTGGCTGCTTATAGTCATCCACTACAATTTCAAAATCATCATTGAGTGGCAAGACTTTGGTTTTGACACCAAAGAACTGACTATAAACTGGATAGAAACTGTAGGTAATATCTGGATATAAAAGCGGTAATTCTTGAATGAAAAAGGCTTTAAAAATATGCGCTAAAACTTCGTCCGAGCCATTTCCAACAAAGACATTTTCAACAGCAACTTTTTGCTGTTTAGCGATCGCCTGTTTTAGTTCAGATGCATCAGGATCAGGATATAAACGCAATACATCTGCACCATTCGCCAAAACCTTTTGTACCGCTTCTACCACTTTGGGTGACGGCGGATATGGGTTTTCGTTGGTATTGAGTTTCAGTAAATTTTGGATTTTTGGCTGTTCCCCTGGGGTATACGGTTCTAACTCACGTACATCAGGACTCCAAAAACGCATTTGTTCTATAGTGATATTTGACATCTTCATTCTCTTATTTACCCTCTTCCTAACCTCTCTTGGATTTCACTTTAAAGCAGTGCTTAAAGCTCATTCAGGGAGAAGAATCTCCAATTCCTTACATATAATTTTTTCGATGTAAGTTCCCTTTCCTTTCAGGAGAGGGTTAGGGAGAGGTCTTAATATTTTTTAATCACTGATAACGATAACGTGCAGAGCGCGCATGGGCATCAAGATTTTCTTGTTGCGCCAAAATATCTGCCGTTTTTGCTAAGGTTTTCACACCGTCTTGCGAGCACATGATCAAGCTTGAGCGTTTTTGGAAATCATACACGCCAAGTGGTGATGAGAAACGTGCTGTACCTGAGGTTGGCAGTACATGGTTCGGACCGGCGCAGTAATCACCAATCGCTTCCGGGGTATAGCGACCCATGAAGATTGCACCAGCATGGCGAATATCTTCAGCCATTTCTTGCGCTTCATCTAAACAAAGCATGAGGTGTTCAGGCGCAACCTGGTTAATGAGCTCTACACCTTCTGCACGATCTTTCACCAATATCAATGCACCACGGTTTTCAATCGATGTACGCGCGATATCGGCTTTTGGCAAGGCTTGCAAATGCTCTTCAATGGCATCGGCTACATCATTCAACAACTGCTCATCCGGTGTAATAAATACCGCTTGCGCCACCGTATCATGCTCGGCTTGTGACAATAAATCCATTGCCAGCCATTTGGCATTGTTCTGTCCTTCGGCATAGACCAGAATTTCAGAGGGTCCAGCGATCATATCAATCCCGACTTGACCGAACACGGCTCGCTTCGCAGCAGCCACGAAACGGTTACCCGGACCTGTGATTTTATCGACTGATGGAATGGTTTCTGTACCATAAGCCAAGGCAGCCACGGCTTGTGCACCACCAATCGTAAATACGCGTGTCACACCAGCTAAATAGGCAGCGGCCAATACCAATGGATTGAGTTCACCATTGGGTGCAGGCACCACCATGATAATTTCAGGCACCCCCGCCACATGTGCTGGCACGGCATTCATCAACACAGAAGATGGATAAGACGCCAAACCACCGGGTACATAGATCCCCACACGATCCAGTGGCGTAACTTTTTGACCTAGCGTATTGCCTAAAGCATCGACATAAGTCCAGCCATCTTGCTTTTGTGCTTGGTGGAATTCCCGAATACGATTCGCTGCAAGTTCAAGCGCTTCCCGGACTTCCGTGCTTAGACCATCAAATGCTGCTTTCAATTGTTCCTGGGTCAGCTCAAGCTCTGAGAATTGATGCGCTGGATGTCGATCGAACTGTTGGGTGAGTTTAAGAACATGAGCATCGCCATGCTGACGAACATCAGCGATGATTTGATCTACGGTTTTTAAAAGTTCGGGGTCACTCACAGTTTCAAAAGCCAACAAATCAGCAAAGACTTGTTTAAAATTCTGATCTTGAGTCGATAAACGTCGCATCAATTTATCCACAATGAAAATAAAGGGAGGCTTTAGTTTACCTTGTTTCCTATATTTTGTGGGCAACAATCCTCCAGCTTAAGATAGGGTTTAATGAAAAATTATTTTTAAGCGCCTCGGTAAATGATTGAGTACCTTACTTTCAGGCTAGAATAATTTCAAAATTAAAAGAATAGGTGAATTTTGATGATGCTTACAGATATAGCCCAATGCTTTTCCACTGGGCAGTTTAGTCAAATCCAATCCTATTTTTCAGAAGACCTCGTATGGGAAATCGTTGGCGAACAACGGCTCTCAGGAATTGAGCAAGTCCTGAAACATTGCCAGTCTATTGAACACTATTTTCAGCTCACACCCCATGAATTTCAGATTCAATCGATTCATCAAGTTGGCCATCACGTGATTATTCAGGGTGAAGCGTATTTTTATCATGTAAATCAGACGACTCATATTTCTGCATGCGATGTCTATAATTTTAATGATTCAAATCAACTGTTTCAGGTCCAATCATATTGTATTTCAATCCAAGAATAATTTTTAAATTTGCAGGCATAAAAAAACCGCCCTATTAAGGACGGTTTTTGTGTTCAGCATAAATTATGCTTTTTTCGCTTGCTCACGTGCTTCAACCGCTTGTTCCAGTTGAGCCAAAATCGGATTTAATAATGCCTGCTTACGCTTAAAGCTGGCTTTATTGACGATCAAACGTGAAGATACTTTACAGATTTCTTCAAGTGGCTCCAGACCATTGGCACGCAAGGTGTTACCGGTATCAACCACATCGACAATGTAATCACCCAGACCAACCAGTGGTGCGAGTTCCATTGAGCCATACAGCTTGATCACATCCACTTGCTCGCCCAGGCTGGCATAGTATTGACGGGTTAAGTTGACGTATTTGGTAGCAATTTTCAGACGGCCTTTCGGACGCTCCATGCCCACTTTCCCTGCCGTCATCAGTTTACAAACAGCAATTTTTAAGTCGAGTGGTTCATAGACATTTTGCGCGCCATGTTCCATGAGTACATCTTTACCCGCAACACCAATATCTGCCGCACCATTTTCCACATAGGTCGGTACATCAGAGGCACGTAAAATTAAAATACGGACCTGTTTATGCGTGGTGGGGAAAATTAACTTGCGCGATTTATCTGGATCTTCTAAAAGATTAATACCAGCTGTTTCAAGTAAAGGTAACGTTTCTTTCAAGATACGTCCTTTACTCAATGCCAAAGTTAAACCATGATCAAAATTGCCCATTACGTCAAAGTTTGGATCATCGTTTCTCATATCGCTCATTAACTTACTCGCTTAATTTGGGCACCTAAACCTTGTAACTTCGCTTCAATATTTTCATAACCGCGGTCAATATGATAAATACGGTCAATCAATGTTTCACCTTCAGCGGCAAGTGCTGCCAATACCAAAGAGAATGAAGCACGTAAATCTGTCGCCATCACGGGTGCTGCAGAAAGTTTATCCACACCTGTTACGACTGCATCATTACCTTCCACCTGAATATTTGCGCCCATTCGTGCCAATTCAGGTACATGCATAAATCGATTTTCAAAAATGGTTTCTGAAATTGTCGCAAACCCATGGCCAATAGCATTCACCGCCATAATCTGAGCTTGCATATCTGTTGGGAAATCTGGATGTGGCAAGGTACGGAAGCTCACTGCTTTCGGACGTTTACCCATCATATCCAGTTCAATCCAGTCATCGCCACGGGTGACTTCTGCACCCATTTCTTCAAACTTTTCCAGCACAGCTTCCATCAGAGTTGGATCTGTATGTGTGGTTTTGATCTTACCACCCGTGATTGCAGCTGCAGCTAAATAGGAACCGGTTTCAATCCGGTCTGCAACCACTGAGTATTCACAGCCGTGTAAGCTCTCAACCCCAGTCACCACCAAGGTGTCAGTGTCTAGACCTTCAATCTTGGCACCCATTTTAATGAGCATTTGTGCAAGATCGGTGATTTCAGGTTCACGTGCAGCATTGCGAATTGTGGTGATGCCATCTGCTAACACTGCAGCCATCAGAATATTTTCAGTACCGCCGACAGTCACCATATCAAAGACCACTTCACCACCTTTCAGGCGACCATCGACTTTGGCATGTACATAACCGGCTTCTACTTCAATCTCGGCACCCAAAGCTTCCAAGGCTTTTAAATGCTGATCCACTGGTCGGGAACCAATGGCACAACCACCTGGAAGTGACACTTTTGCACTACCATAGCGCGCTAGCAATGGACCGAGCACCAAAATCGAAGCACGCATGGTTTTTACGAGTTCATATGGTGCAAACTGGTTATCTAAAGTAGAGGTATCAGCAACAACTGTATCGCCTTCATAAGTCATGGTAATCCCAAGACCTGCAATGAGCTGCACCAGCGTATTGACATCTTTCAGATTAGGCACATTTCTAAGCGTAATAGGAGTATCAGCCAGAATCATTGCCGCCAATAATGGAAGTGCTGCATTCTTTGCACCAGAAATACGCACTTCACCTTCGAGCTTAATACCGCCCTGAATTAAAAATTTATCCATTAAATGATTAAGCTCCAAATAAGCTTGCTTTGCGCCATTCTTCTTTTGTCATTGCTCGAATTGTCACTGCGTGAACTGCACCACTGGCAATATGGGCATTGAGAGGAGCATAAACAGCTTGTTGGCGTGCAACTGGACGCTTACCTTCAAATTGATCATCTACAATACGGAGATCAAATTTTCCGCCCTGACCACTCACAGCAACATCCGCCTCGGGAAAAGCGGCTTTTAAAATTTCAGTGAGCTGTTCATTATTCATCACAAGACCTCTAATAGGACTAAGGGTGTAAAACGAGCCATTTTACTATAAATAGCAAAAATAATTCATGAATCCCTACATTATATCTATAAAAAAAAGAGGCTTTTAAAACCTCTTTTTTATCATTTGTCCGTTATAGGACTAAAGCATGCTGCTGTAAATGTATTTCCCGGTATCGATCAATTTGCCGTTTAAGTTTTTCTGCTAATATTTTAATCGATGTATACATATCATCTGCGGTGGCGTGAGCAAAAAATTCAATGCCCGGTAATCGGATAATAGCCTCTGCGATATGATTACTACTGCCCTTTCTGGAGGGTTTATCGATTTGATGATCTTTGGAGAGTTTCACTTGCATACTATTCACCTGGTCCAGATGTTTCGTCATTTGTGAAAATTTGGTTTTTATACTTTCTTCAATTGCTGGCGTAATAGATAAATGATGTCCACGAATTGTTATTTGCATAGTTCTATCCCTCACCTTCGTTAGGATTAGAAGAGTCACAATATAAAACAACTTAAATACAGTAACTTATAAAATATATATTCCCATTTCAAGTCCTGAATAAAATCATTTTTACTGTCACTCAAAAGAAAGAAGATTCATTATGCTGTCATAATGAATCTCTAGAATAGCCAGATTTCAAATTTCAGATCAAGACTTTTCGCTCAGAAGATGAAGGAATATGTAACGATTCACGATATTTAGCTACCGTACGTCGTGCCACATCAATACCCTCATCTTTCAGAATGGTGGCGATCGCATTATCCGACAAAGGTTTGCGGGCATTTTCTTCAGAAACCAGTTTTTTGATTTTGGCACGAATGGCAGTAGAAGAGGCCTCCCCTCCTGAGGTGGTACCCACATGACTCGAGAAGAAATATTTCAGTTCAAATAAGCCTCGTGGGGTTAGCATATATTTATTAGTAGTCACACGTGAAACTGTCGATTCATGCAATTCGACTTCTTCGGCAATATCTCTTAACACGAGAGGTTTCATGCCTTCCGCGCCGATTTCCAAGAACATTTTTTGATGTTCTACAATACAGGTTGCAACTTTCAATAAGGTTTTATGGCGTTCTTCAATACTTTTAATAAAGTTTTTTGCTTCCAGCATTTGATTACGTAAATACTGATTATCGTCACTTTGATCGGCACGACGAATCATCTTGGCATAGAACGAGTTGATACGTAACTTTGGCAGGATATCCGAGTTTAAATTGACCTGCCAACAGTTATCCTTTTTCATCACGACAACATCGGGTACCTGATAATCTGATTCCTTATTTTCGAATTCCAGTCCCGGGTGCGGTTTCAGTGTTTTTAGCAGATCTACTGCACAGCGCAACTGTTCTTGATTGAGTCCAGTTTGCTTTATCAGCTTAGGAAGTTCATTAGTAATCAATAATTCATAATGTTGCAGAAGTTTAATCGCATCATTTCGACAAGGCGTTGATGCGGGCAAATTATCAAGTTGAACCAGGAGACATTCTGCCAAGCTTCTAGAACCTACACCCACCGGATCTAAACGCTGGATATGTTTTAAAACGACTGCCACTTCATCATCTTCAATTTCTTCTTCAAAGTCCATAGAAGATAAAAGGTGTTGTACCGAAGCCGTAATTTCACTCAAATCTGCATCTAGAAAGCCTTTATCATCCAAGGAGTCAATAATGCAATAAGCAATCAATTTATCCACTTGGGAAAAATTCAATAGATTGATTTGCTCCAGCATATACTCCTGTAGAGTCTGGTGTCCTTGACGATTATCTTCCCGCTCTTCGAATTCGGCCGCCCCAAGGCTCGTAGGCTGATGCGTATAAACATCATCCCAATCTGTATCTACTGGTAAATCATCAGGCAGATGATTAGCATTAAGTTCATTGGTTAGATCATTATGTTCATTATCAGATTCAATAGTAGACAGGCTTTCAAGGGTAATTTGTTCTTCAACTTTTTCTAACAGAGGATTGCTATCAAGTTGCAACTGTACTTCCTGTTCCAGCTCCAGACTTGAAAGCTGCAATAACCGTATTGCTTGCTGTAATTGTGGAGTTAATGACAGCGAGTTCGCAATTTTTATGCCCACTGATAATCTCATTGTGACCCCCTTAATAAAAATCTCGTTTTATAAGCAATTTTTATGCCGTTTTATTTTTTATAACATAGTTTTGTTTAAAAACATATAAATTGAATTCTTAATTTATAGTCTGTAGGGGTCAAATCACCTATCAGACGGTTCATTTTTAGAACATAAAAAAAACACCCCCGGCCTTTAGACCGGGGGTGTTTCGAATAATGAGCTGGCGATGACTTACTCTCACATGGGTAATCCC
>NZ_LSZI01000006.1:0-82599 GCF_001647535.1 Acinetobacter sp. SFA
GACTTCCTGAAAGAGACTTCGGTTGAGCTGACTAGTCGTGGCGAGATTGTGATTAACGATCGCAACGAAACCAATGTGAAAGGTGTGTTTGCTGCAGGTGACTGTACCACTGTGCCTTACAAGCAGATCATCATTGCGACCGGTGAAGGTGCAAAAGCCTCGCTGTCTGCATTTGATTACATCATCCGTTCAGGACAGTAAAAAAAAAGAGCACCTGGAATCCCCAAATTCCAGGTGCTTTATCTCAAAGAGTTATTATTATTTTCGCTTTATAGGAACTCAGGATGCTAACACCAGAGTTCCTTTTTTTACTTCTTGTTAGATCAGCCAAAAGCGTCCCCAATCGCTTGTAGCCGTTCCTTTTCTCCACACTTTTTTTGTTTTCAACCCTTATTTTTTCTGCTTTCCCCAAGGTTGTTTTTAGAATCACGAATAAATCAATTGTTTTACTTTTTGTTTAAGCTTCAAACAGCTTCAAGCTCTTAAACTTCTCCAGTAATTGTTCCTGTGTTTCACGATGCTCCGGATGAGGAATAATGCATTCAATCGGGCAGACATCTACACAGGTCTGATGTTCATAAAAACCGACGCATTCCGTACAACGTTTTACGTCAATTTCATAGAACTTTTCACCCTCGTAAATCGCTTCATTCGGGCATTCCGGTAAACACATATCGCAATTGATGCATTTGTCGGTAATCAGCAGTGCCATATTTAACCCGCCTGATAAGCCAGTGAAGATGCCGAAATATCCGCACTCGAACTTGGCAGATTACGGATGAGCAGGGCATATTGCATATCTACATCTGCTGGGGCCGGAATCTCGACGATATGACCTGAGCCTTTGGCATCTTCAATCAGATTACCTTTTTTGTCTTTCATTTCCGTTAAAGTAAAGGTGATATTGCCTCTAGTCGTCATCAGTTCCAGTGAATCACCGAGGACAAAACGGTTTTTCACATCAATCTTGATGTAGTCTCCATTACGTTCTAACACTTCACCACAGAACTGCTGATGATCGAAACTGGATGAACCATTCTCATAGTTTTGATATTCGCTATGCACATGACGGCGCAGGAAACCTTCGGTATAACCACGATTCGCCAGACCTTCAAGCTGGGTCATCAAGGATGGATCAAACGGCTTACCAGCAAGGGCATCATCAATTGCTTTACGATAAATCTGGGCAGTACGCGCACAGTAGAAATAGGACTTGGTCCGGCCTTCAATTTTTAAGGAATGTACACCAATTTTGGTAAGACGTTCGACATGCTGAACCGCGCGCAGATCTTTGGAATTCATGAAATAAGTGCCGTGTTCATCTTCTTCTGCGGCAAACATGTCTTCTTCATTGCGCTGTAACAGCACTGGCTCGTTGAATTGGTGTTGTGCCTGCATATGTGCTTCGTCGGCATCTTTGGAGCAGCAGCCTGAATCCAGATTTTTCACTGGAATCACATCACCGGTTTCATCTTCCTTGGCATCCAGCACTTTATATTCCCAACGGCAGGCATTGGTGCAGGCACCCTGATTGGCATCACGTTTGTTCATATAGCCAGACAGCATGCAACGGCCAGAATAGGCCATGCACAGTGCGCCATGAACAAAGACTTCAATCTCCATATCCGGCACTTGCTGTTTGATTTCTGCAATTTCTTCAATCGACAGTTCACGTGACAGAATGACACGGGTCAATCCCATGTTCTTCCAGAATTTGACGGTTGCCCAGTTCACGGCATTGGCCTGTACCGACAGGTGAATATCCATATGCGGGAAATGTTCACGGACCAGCATAATCAGACCGGGATCGGACATGATCAGTGCATCCGGCTGCATGTCAACCACAGGAGCTAAGTCACGAATGAAATTTTTCAGCTTGGAGTTATGTGGCTGAATATTGACGACCACGTAGAATTTTTTGCCTAATTCATGGGCTTCTTTAATACCAATCGCGAGATTTTCATGGTCAAATTCATTATTACGAACCCGCAGGCTATAACGCGGCTGGCCTGCATAGACTGCGTCTGCACCATAAGCAAAGGCATAGCGCATATTTTTTAATGAGCCTGCAGGTGAGAGAAGTTCGGTAACGTGAGAAATGCTCATGATCAAATTGAAAGACATAAAAAAAGTACGGCTTTATTCTAACCATCTAAAATCAGGATTCAACCTAGTAAATAACTCGGAATTGGAGTAATTCAACTAAATTTCAAGTTAAAAATGAAGCACTCATAAAGTTAAGAATTCCAGAAAGTTTTATGTATTTTCAAGCGATTCTAAAGTTTTTAAAATCTGGCAATGATCGATTGTGGTGGGCGTATTGCAGCTGTCACGAAGCAGCATCAGCTGTTGCTCAAATATTTGTAATTCTTTAATTTTATTTGAAATTTCCAGAAGATGCCGATCAATCATCTGATTGACTTCACAGCAGTCCTGTTCAGGGTTCTGCTCCAGTTTAATCAGATGTTCGATTTCTTTTAAAGACATGCCTAGGGTACGGCAACGTTTGATAAAAATTAAACGTTTCAAGGCTTCTTCAGCATAATAACGATACTGATTACTTGCTCGAAAATTCGGCTGTATCAAACCTTTTTTCTCGTAAAAGCGAATGCTGTCGGTACTTAAACCGGTCTTAGTCGCGATTTCTGAAATGAGATAATGTGACATAAACACCTCAGGCTTGACCTTGGAGTTACTCCATAGTTTCTAATGACTATAGCGTATTTTATATAGAAAATCCTCGGAGAATCATATGGCTTGTAGTTGTAGTCATGAACCTGCACCATCCACGCCCAATAGCAAATTCAGAACCGCCTTATGGATTGCATTATTCATTAATTTGACCTTGTTCATTGTAGAACTAGTGGGTGGTGCTTATGCGCATTCATCCGCATTATGGGCAGATGCGCTAGATTTTTTTGGAGATGCAGTAAATTATGGGATTTCACTGGCTGTATTAGGGGCAAGCCTGTATTGGCGCGCAACAGTTGCCCTGATTAAAGGATTGACCATGGCTGTATTTGGCTTGGTGGTGATCGGAAAAGTCATCTACGCTTTTATACAAGGTATACCGCCTGAAGCGCTGACTATGGGAGTTATTGGTGTGCTGGCCTTAATTGCTAACGTGATTACAGCAGTAATTTTATATGCTTTTCGAGATGGGGATGCCAATATGAAATCGGTCTGGCTCTGTAGCCGAAATGATGCGATCGGAAATGCTGCCGTGATTTTGGCGGCTGTCGGGGTGTTTGGGACGGGTAGTA
This sequence comes from Acinetobacter sp. SFA, assembly GCF_001647535.1. Classification (NCBI taxonomy): domain Bacteria; kingdom Pseudomonadati; phylum Pseudomonadota; class Gammaproteobacteria; order Moraxellales; family Moraxellaceae; genus Acinetobacter; species Acinetobacter sp. SFA. The sequence continues at coordinate 3,264 of NZ_LSZI01000006.1, forward strand.
TGTTGCCAGATATTATTGTGGCGATAATTATGGCAGGCTTGGGGTTGACGGCCGGATACCAAGTGGTTAAGCAGGCATTCATAGAGCGAACATCTTCGAAGCAGGTTCAAATTTAAGACAATAAAAAACCGGACTTTAATGCCCGGTTTTTTAATGACATTGAATCTTATTTTTCAACGAACGCACGTTCAATCACGTAGTCGCCTAGAACGCCCATACGTGGAGATTCTTTCAGGCCATGTTGATCAAGAAGTGCAGCAACATCGTCAAGGAAGGCTGGGCTACCACATAACATGGCACGGTCAGTTTCCGGATTGAAACGTGGCAGACCGATTTTTTCAAACAGTTCACCGGTTTCAATCGCAGTCGTGACCCGACCTTGATTTGGATATTCTTCACGAGTTACGGTTGGGTAATAGATCAGTTTTTCTTTTGCGCCAAGTTCCGAGAAGAACTCATGATTTGGCACTTCATTCAGGATTAAATCTTGATAAGCCAGTTCTGAAATAAAACGCGTACCGTGAACCACGATAATTTTTTCAAAACGTTCGTAAGTTTCAGGATCGCGAATAGTGGACAAAAATGGCGCAAGTCCTGTACCTGAAGAAAGAAGATACAGGTTTTTGCCTGGATTCAGGTCATCCAGTACCAATGTGCCTGTCGGTTTTTTGGAAATCAAAATCTCATCGCCGACTTTAACTTTCTGTAAAATCGAAGTCAGTGGACCATCAGGCACTTTAATTGAGAAAAACTCTAACTCTTCTTCGTAGTTGGCGCTTGCAATTGAGTATGCGCGCATTAACGGCTTGCCATTGACTTCAAGGCCGATCATTACAAACTGACCGTTTTTAAAACGCAAAGCAGGATCACGAGTCGTTTTAAAAGAGAATAAAGTATCATTCCAGTGGTGGACGTGAGTAATCTTTTCGACGTTAAAAGCAGCCATTAAAGGTCTCAATAAGTTATCAAATTAGAACAGCTTGCTATTCTAATCTAAATTCATTCTCGATAAACTGAATATATTTAATTGAGCTTATCAAAAAAAGTGATGATGACTGAACTGACGCTACCGATTATTGGCTATATGCGTTCTCCCTACAAAGAAAAATTTGGTATCCCGCGCCAGCCCAATCTGGTTCAGGTCGAAAGTTATATTGAAATGGCCGGACCCTATAATGATCTGCTCGCCTTTGAGGGAATTGAAGAATTCAGCCATCTCTGGTTAGTCTGGCAATTTCATGACAATAAAAACCAACACGAGAGCAGCCAGTTTCGTCCACAGGTTCGTCCGCCACGTTTGGGCGGCAACAAGAAAATAGGCGTATTTGCTACGCGCAGTATGTATCGTCCCTCACCAATTGGCCTTTCAGTCGTTAAACTCAAAGAAGTTAGTAAGGTGGGCAAGCATGTCCGGGTATATGTCACAGGGAGTGACTTACTCGATGGCACACCCATTGTAGATATCAAACCTTATATTCAATATTCGGATGCGATTGTTGAAGCGCAAAGTGGTTATGCGCAGGATGAGCCTGAGCGTAAAGCCGTCATCTGGAGTGAAGAGGCGGAGCAGCAAAAACTGCATTTACTGAAATGCGGGAAAATCTCACCACAGGGTATTCAGGAGCTGGAAGCGGTTTTATCTCTAGATCCAAGGCCAGCCTATCAGGATGATAAGGAACGGATTTATGGGATGAAGTTTGCTACGGTAGATACCCATTTCAAAGTTCATACTCAGCAAGTGATAATTACTGCTATTCATCACGCTCCCTCCTGATTTATAGACTCCACCACACTAGTCCAATCAATACTGCCATTTGAATAAGCTGGACTGGGGCAAAATACAGGGCAAATTTAAATCCACCAGTCAGGGCAGCATTTACTGATTTGGCCACTGCATGGGCACCCAGACCTAATAATAGGGCATAAATAAGATGGGTGTTGGAAGGATCTCCCTGAATCACCACACCTGCCATTGCGGCATGAACCTCAAATAATGAAGCAAGCAAGGTGCCGGCCAATAAGCCGGCATTGCCAAGCCACAATTCCAGCGCATAAATTCCGGCCTGAATCAGGGTTAAAGTCACTGCAATAATGACAGCTTCTTTTAGGCTGAACATCGGGCTGTCCGCAGATTCGAGCTCTTGGACCGGTTTGGCCTTGCGCAATAATAAAAATGCGCAGGCGACCAGAATAACCATGCCCACAACGGAAGGAAGGAGCAAGAGTTTAAGCCAGGCCCAAGACACACCTCCAACGACAATAAGCAGCAAGACCAGGGTAGAGACACATGACATCAGTGCAGCCCCGGCATTTGGCTGCGCATCCATTTCACCTTTGCGTACCTGCAGGCCTAATTGGGCAACGGTCGCAGTACTGGAAACAAAGCCTGAGGCCAGTGAAGAGAGCATCAGGGCATTTTTAGTGGATAAAAAACGTTTCGCAATATGGGCTAAAGCTTGCACGACTAAAATCAGGGTCAGTAATTTCAAGATAACATAGGGGTTAAGAACTTCTCCCCATAATGGACGGTCAGGGGTAAGCGGCAAACCGATCAGTATAAGTGCAAGTAGTAACAGTCCATCCCTGAATTCAGCCTCTTTAATCCATTTTCCCGCAAAATCATGCATGGAGTGCTTGGCCATCAAAATAATGGTTAACAAGACGGCCAGTCCCGCAGACAGCGGAATATTCCAAAGACACATTGCCCCTATAAAATAAGTCATGAGGAAGGCGAGTTCTGTAGTAATGCCCGGGTCTTCAGGCTGATTACGAAGGGAAAAAATGACTATCCCTCCAATAATAAGCGCACCAGCCAGCCCGATGACCATGCCGAATAAAAAACAGAGTGCGCCCAGCAGAGCACTGAGCGCAAAGGAGCGTAATCCTGCAAAACTGGGGTGGCTTTCGCGCTGTTTATGACGTTCTCGTTCCAGGCCTATAAGCAGGCCACAGCCAAGTGCGGCAGCCAAGAGGGTTATAAGGTCCTGGAAAGAGCTGATGCTATTAAGGGGCACTGCGCTAAAATCCATATTCGGCCTCAGCGATTTAAGACGGACTGGTTAAAATATAGAAGATAAACTCCAGCTTAAACAAGCAGGAAATGGTTATGTTCCGAAACAATGTGATGGTTTTGGCATTGCATGAAGAAATAGGAACATAGTGGATCGGCCAGTGTAGATAGAGCCTGCGAAAAACTGCAAAAAGTTGTTATAGTGGAGTCAAGTTTGGGGACTGATAATAATGAAATTTGACTTTGAAATTGATACAGCCTGGTGTTTAGAGCAACTTTTTAAAGACGGTAAAATCAGTGAACGCGACCGAATGCTGGTACAGACGACGCATCGGCAACGTGAACAATTAAAATGGCATCCTTTGCAGTGGATCGCCAATTTTCATCTGGTCGATCAATCCCATCCTCAAACGACACTCACCCTGAACCGTTTATGTCAATGGCTGGCAGAAAAAACCGGCTTGATGTTCTATATCATTGATCCACTCAAAGCTGATGTGCAGGCATTGACCAATGTCATGTCACAGGAATATGCATTACGTAACCGTATTCTGGCAGTAGAAATTCAGGCAGACAAAGTTCTGATCGCTACAGATCAGCCTTATAAAACTGAATGGATGTCGAATCTTCAGCAGAATATTGCACCGAAGAAAATTGAACGGGTACTGCTTAATCCGGAACAGCTCCAGCGTTATATGGTTGAGTATTATCAGGTCAGCCGTGCAGTGAGTGGATCGCAGAAATCCTCTGCCTATGACCGGGAAAATAAGGGCGTCGAAGCCTTGCTGCAACTGGGCGATTCCCAGAATCCGGACGCCAATGACCAGCATATTGTCAAACTGGTGGACTGGGTGCTGCAATTTGCCTTTGAGCAGGGCGCCAGTGATATTCACATGGAACCGCGTAAAGATACGGGCAAGATCCGTTTCCGGATTGATGGCGTACTGCATACGATTTACAACATGCCGGCCAATACCCTGACCGCGGTCATTTCCCGGATCAAGATTCTGGGCCGGATGAATGTGGCAGAAAAACGTAAACCGCAGGATGGCCGACTAAAAACCCGCACGCCGAAAGGACAGGAAACTGAACTACGTTTATCGACCTTGCCGACGGCCTTTGGTGAAAAACTGGTAATGCGTATTTTCGATCCGGAAGTACTGGTCAGAAGCTTTCAGCAACTCGGTTTTGAAGGTCATCTGCTCAACGACTGGAACAATCTGACCAGCCACAGTCATGGCATTATTCTGGTAACGGGCCCGACCGGTTCCGGTAAAACTACTACGCTTTATTCAACCCTGAAGCAGCTGGCGACGGAACAGGTTAACGTTTGTACCATTGAAGATCCGATCGAGATGCTGGAACCCAGCTTTAACCAGATGCAGGTCAATAATGGTATTGATCTCGGTTTTGCTGATGGCGTGCGTGCGCTGATGCGTCAAGATCCGGACATTATCATGGTCGGGGAGATCCGTGATCAGGATACTGCCAATATGGCGATTCAGGCGGCATTGACCGGTCACCTGGTTCTATCGACTTTACATACCAATGATGCACCGTCGAGTCTGACCCGTCTGCATGATCTGGGGGTGCAACCTTTTCTGACGGCCGCGACTATACTTGGGATTTTGGCCCAGCGTCTGGTACGTCAGCTGTGTCCACACTGCAAACAGGAAAGTTTCCTGAACGAGCAGGAGTGGCAACATCTAGCCACGGATTATCCTTTACCTCGGCCAGAATTTGTCTTTAAGGCGGTAGGCTGTGAAGAATGCCGGCATACCGGCTATAAAGGCCGTATCGGGATTTATGAGTTTATGCCGCTGAGTCTGACCACCAAACAGTTGATTGGTGCCGATGCTAACCTGAACGAGCTGCGTCAGCAGGCCAAAAAAGAAGGGGTAGAGCCGCTCAGAATTGCCGGCGCGCGCAAGATTCTGGAAGGTGTCACTACGCTTGAAGAAGTCCTGAGAGTGGTACCCTTAAATTAATTTTAAAAATGAGGCAATCTTAAGATTCAATTCATCTTTGGCTGTTTTAATAGCATCATCGAAACAAGGGCAGAACTTTAAAAGAGGTGATTGCGATGAAAATGATGATAAATACAGTTTTGGCAGCTGCATTGATGGGTTCTATTGCAACTGCTGCAGTAGCAAGTAGCGAAACAGTTGTGAATCAGGCCGCTTTTGCCAAATCGACTACGGTCAAACAGGCACTTGCGATGAAAGATGACAGCAAAGTCCAGCTCAAAGGTTATATCGTAAAAGCAGTCGGGGATGAAAAATACCAGTTCCGTGACAGCACAGGTACTATAACTGTTGAAATTGATGATGAACTTTGGCAAGGTAAACCGATTTCAGCCAAAACCCCGGTAGTGATTACAGGTGAAATTGATATTGACTATAAACCGGCAAAACGTGTTGAAATTGATGTTGAACAGGTTCGCTTTTAATCTCGACTAAGTTACCAAAATTAATCTGAACACAGCAACAAAAAGCCACATGCAAGTTACCAAAAAGCATGTGGCTTTTTTGAGTCTGGTGCTTTTTCAGGGCAAGATAGAATAAATAAGCAGAGGGAGCACAGCATGCGTATTCTTTTGGCAGAGGATGATCAGTCTCAGGCAGAAAGTATCCAAACCTGGCTGGAAATGGATGGTTATGTAGTTGATCGGGTTGAGCGTGGTGATCATGCTATTCTGGCGATTGAGCAGCATCAGTACGATTGTATTTTGCTGGATCGTGGTCTGCCGAATGCAACAGGTGACGATATTCTAAAAAGTTTGCGTAGCCAACAGCGAGATACCCCGGTAATTTTTATCACCGCCAAAGACAGCATCAACGACCGGGTTCAAGGCCTTGATTTGGGGGCCAATGATTATCTGGTCAAGCCTTTTAGCCTGGAAGAGCTTTCCGCACGGGTACGAGCCCAGCTCAGACTGAAACAGCAAACACCGAATCATATTCTGCACTGGCAGGATCTCAGTCTGGACACTCAGGCCAAAACCCTGACCAAAGCGGGACAAGCGATCAATCTGACTGCGAAGGAATTTCAGATTCTATACAAGTTGATGCAGCAGCCTGAACATATTGTCACCCGTGAGCAGCTGGAAGAATCGCTGTATGCCTGGGGAGATGAAATTGAAAGTAATGCCATTGAAGTATTTATCTATCAGCTACGTAAAAAAATTGGCAGTCAGATGATAAAAACCATTCGCGGTCTGGGCTATCGCATGCATAAAGCTGAGGCCTAAGCTCATGTCGGCTCCAATTTCCTTGCAAACTAGGTTAATTAAACATGCGCTGTTCAGTTCCATATTGGCTGGAGTATTGGCCTGGCTGTTGTTATTGGGGATTGCCAGTTATCAGGCCAATCAGTTGCATGATGAATTAATGGAACAGATTTCTGAGCTGTTACTCGGTGATGTCACCCAAGCCAAAGACACCCAGGTTGATGAGCTCAGCGAAGAGTTTGATATCCAATATATTCTGTTACTTGATCAGCAGGTACTGACTACTTCTGTTAATCATGAGCTAGTTAATGCCATTCCCGTGACACATAAGAATGGCTTTCAGTTTGCTTATGAAAATGGCCGTTTTATCCGTATCCTGAATGAAGAAGAGGACGGTTTACAGGTAAAAATCGTACAGCCGCTTGCAGTACGCTTCAATGAGCTTTGGCAAACCACACTCGGTTTTGCCGGGATTTTATTTATTTTATGGCTCATGCAATGGCTGATTCTAAGGGTCTCGGTCAAACGCCAGTTGCGGCCATTAAACAAGATTTCGCGTGCCATTGGTTCTAAAACTGCCCAGGATCTCAGTCCGATCAAAATGCCTGATCCTGAAATCACTGAGCTGCAACCGATTGTACGCCAGCTAAATGCTATGCTCGGCCGGCTGGAGAAATCATTGGCTGCCGAACAGCGTTTTACTGCAGATGCTTCACATGAGCTGCGTTCGCCACTGTCTGCCATTCAAATGCGTCTACAGGTTTTAAAACGCAAATATCAAGATGATGCTCAGCTGCCTCAAGCATTGCAGTTGATCCAGAATGATGTCAACCGTGGTACGCAGGTGCTGGAAAACTTACTTTTACTGGCGCGACTTGATCCGGAGCGAACCGGGCAATTACCTATGCAGGCGGTCAATCTTAAAAATCTGGTTCAGGAGGCTTTACAGGCCTTACAGCCTTTTGCACAGGAAAAGGACATTCACTGGAATCTCAACCTTGAAGATGTCGTTATTGAAGCGAATCCAGAGCTGATGTTTAGCTGTATTCGCAATCTGGTCGACAATGCCATTCGTTATACGCCGTCACAGGGACGGGTTAAGATTAGAATGGTTAAAACATCGCATCCACAGTTACTGATCGAAAACTCAGGAGAGGGAATTGCTGCCGATGTACTGGAACGTTTGGGCGAACGTTTTTATCGGGCATTAGGAACACGCACTCAGGGTTCAGGTTTAGGCCTATCGATTTGCCAGAAAATTATGGCACTGCATGCAGCCAAAATTGATTATGTGCCATCGGACTTGGGCGGACTTAAAGTGTCATTGAATTTTAAGCCTGAAAGTGAAATTTCATGATGGGCAAAATAAAAAAGCAGTATGCGCTGATTCATACTGCTGCTTCCCACGTTTGTTATTATTAGAACTGATTTAATTATTTGGTCAGAATGAGACGGTTGTTGCGGGTCAGACGCAAACGATATTCTTCGCCAGCATGCATGATCCGGATTTCACGACCCAGTGCAAACAGATTGTTGGAGTGCAGCATTGGCAAGGCATGATGAGTATCATTGTTACGGGTAAATAGGCTAAATGGGGCGTTCATTCCGTCGACTCCGTGGTGTGTTTTGGATTGATTTAAATGATAATCATTATCGAATAGGTCTGTCAACGAAATATTGAGCAATTTATAAAAAACTCTAATTTGCTTACAATCTGTAAAACTTTACCGGTTCTGTACATCATGACTAAAGCTACGATTCATGTCGCAATTGCTCTTTTATTTTATCAAAATCAAGTTCTAGTCGGCTGGCGTGAAGCCAGGCAGCATCAGGGCAATAAATATGAATTTCCAGGCGGAAAAGTTGAAAAGGGTGAATTACCAGTAGAAGCCTGCCGACGCGAAGTGATGGAAGAGGTCGGTATTGATATTGAACGCTGGCATGCCTCTGATTTTATCTCCCATGAGTATGAAGATATCATCGTCAATTTGCATATTTTCCACGCTTCATTACAGCCTGCGCAACTGGCTGAAATTAAACAGCCTTGGCGCTGGTATTGTCGGGAAGAACTTGGACAGCTGAATTTTCCGAAAGCCAATCAGTCTATGATTCAAAAGCTGCAATGGCCGCAGCGGATCAAGATTTCTGAAGATCTGAATATCTTATCAAGTCTGGATACAGACCAAATGCTGTATTGGCGCGTAGACCCAACGTCTGAACGGATCATGCAATTAGCACAATGTCCGGTAGATCAACTCTCCAAGTTAATTGTTAATCAGCAGCTTTGGTCATACTTGAATGAATTGCAGCAGCAGACGATTCGCACGATTCATCTAAAACAAACCCAACTGATGGACTTCAACCTAAGTGATCTTAAAACTGGTTATCGTTACTTGGCAGCTTGCCACGACCAGAGCGCTTTGATACATGCAGAACAGATCGGGTGTGAAGCTGCGCTCCTCAGTCCGGTACTGGCGACCGAGACGCATCCGGACACTCCTGCGCTAGGCTGGGAGCGATTCAAACAAATGGCAGAGCAGGTACAGATTCCGGTTTTTGCTTTAGGTGGATTAAGAACGGAAGACCTGCATGATGCAAAATGCCAGCATGCCTATGGCATTGCCGGCATTCGTTATGTGTAAATGCTGTATTTGAACATAAGCTTTCTTTTGGTAGGTCAGATTCTATAAAAAATGACTTTAAAGCTTTTTTAATGCCTGCTGGGCTTGCTGAATCGCTTTGGCATTTTTTTGCTGCTGTGCAGATTTGAGACGAACTTGCCAGAGCTGCTTTTTCATGGCACTGGATTGGGCATAACTCAGGCCCCGTAAGGCAAAGGCATCCGCACGTGCTGGCTGATTTTTACGGTTGGCAATCATGCCCAAATACAAATACGTTTCGGATGCCTGAGGAGCCAGTCGCTGTGCCTGAGTTGCAGACGCTTCAGCTTGATCGTACTGCTGCTTGCTGTATGCCTGCTGGGTTTGCTGCATCAGACTTTTGAATGCCGGCAAATTACGGCCATCATCAAATTTTTGGCTTTTCTGCTTTTGCTCAGGAATTACAATCTTCTGACGTTTGATCTCAGGACGCTCATAAGGCGTAATCACTACACCGTCTGGTGTAGGTGTTTTAGGCTTTTCCGTTGCAGGCTTGGCAGGGCTTACTGGCTTTTCAGGCTCTACTATGGTTTGGCAGCCCACCAGACTGAGGATGAGCAAACCAGGGAGGATTTTTTTAAACATATACATGGACTCAATTATTGGCTATAACTTCCACTGGCGATAATACGTGTTTCGCTTTCAAGATCACGTTCTATTTCTGTTTCACTTTCTTGTATATAGCGATTCATGTCATCCTGTTCTGCATCAGATGCTGGAGGTTCTGAGTTAATATCATAAGGCTCAGTCGCATAATGCGAGATTCCGCAGGGAGTTGCCTGACTTGGCAGGGCATGCCGCGAAATTGGGATGTACATGGCACCTTCACAACCTTGCGCAGACAATAAACCCGTATAACGATCCAGCCAGTGCCATTGTATTTCATTCGGCTGTGGCAGGTTCACCGGTTTCTGACGTAACTGTTTCATGACATTGGTCCAAACCGGCAAAGCACCTGAAGAACCGGTTAATCCAGTGACTTTATTGTTATCCAGCCCCAGCCAGACCACAGTCATATAATTTCCCGAATATCCAGCAAACCATGAGTCTCGACTATCATTGGTCGTACCGGATTTTCCGGCAAGATTCAGACTCCGTGGCAAGCTGCTATACGCCGCACGACCTGTACCACTCGCCATAACCTGCTGCAAGCCATAATTCAGGGCATAAGCGGCAGCCGGATCAATGGTTGGTTGTACACTCAGACTATAACGATCGAGAGATCGGCCATTGGCATCGACCACAGAACGGATGGCTTTTACTGGATATCTAAAGCCGCCTGTAGCAAAATTCCCATAGATATTCATAACTTCCATAGGCGACATATCCACTGCACCCAGATAGATAGATGGATAGGAAGGTATGTTTGAAGTCACGCCAAATTGTTTGAGATGATTAATAAAAGTCGACAGGCCAAATTCCTGACCTAAACGAACGGTCGACAGGTTATAGGATTGGGAGAGCGCCTGAATCATCGGCACCATGCCATGTCCGCGCCCGCTATAATTTTTGGGTGTCCAGGTTTTTCCGTCACTCTTGATACTGATTTCACTGTCTTCGATCGGACTGGCCCAGTTGTAGCGATTAGACTCCAGTGCAGTCAGAAAAATGACCGGTTTCAATAGCGAGCCGACCTGACGCTTGGCATCTACTGTACGGTTAAAGCCAGTAAAATCTTGGGTAGAACCCACAGCGGCTACCAGTTCTCCATTTTCCGGATGTGCTACCAATACCGCACCCTGTAAATCTTTCAGGCGTCCTGGATTGGATTTACTTAAGCGTGCCACGGTATCTTTAAAACTTTCTTGAATCCGGGTTTGGGCTAAAGGATCTAAAGTGGTAAATATTCGCAGACCCTGATTGGTTAAATCGGTTTCCTGATAGTCGGTACGTAACTGACGGCGAACGATATCCAGGAAATCCGGAAAACGCGCTGGACCTAAAGTCGGTTTTGAAATGACATTAAGAGGGCGGGCTTTTTCTGTTTCATACTGATCCTCGGTCAGATAACCCATGACCAGCATGTTGTGTAGGACCACATCACGACGTTTTTTGGCAATTTCCGGATTACGCCACGGGTTATACAGGCTTGGACCCTGAACCAGACCTACTAAAAAAGCCTGTTGGGAAATATTCAGTTCACGTAGCGGCAGACCAAAATAGAACTGTGAGGCCAGACCATAACCATTAATGGAATAGTTACCATTTTGGCCTAGATTCACTTCGTTTAAATAGGCTTCCAGAATTTCATCTTTGTCATAATGCAATTCAATCAGCATCGCCATAAAGGCTTCATTAACCTTACGCTTTAAAGTACGTTCAGGGGTTAAATAGAAATTTTTGACTAGCTGCTGGGTCAGAGTTGAACCGCCCTGACGTTTACCACCGGTAATGTTGCTGACCACTGCACGCGCAATCCCGCGAGGAGATACACCATAATGATGGTAAAAATTACGGTCTTCAGTGGCAATTAAGGCGTCAATTAAAGGTTTAGGAACCCTATTAAGTTTAATTAACACACGGTCTTCATTATGCTGCGGGTAAATACCGCCAATCAATAGAGGTTCCAGACGGGCAATGCCGCTAGAAGAAGGCTTGGTCGCGCTTACTTCAGCAATCTGATCGCCACTAAAACTGACTTTTAATACCTGTTCAGGTTCAACCCGGTCACCAAAATCAAAGCCACGAGTATGTACATACAGGGTATTGCCAGTGCTGACAAAGCTGCCAGATTTAGTATAACTATCTGAATTTTTATAACCTAATAATTTGAGTTCTTGCTGGAAATCCTGCTGACTGACGGGGGCATTGACATACACTTCCATCGGGCGTGCGAAAACCTTGGCTGGAATGTCCCAGCGTTGACCTTCGAATTTTTCACGCACGATATTATCTAATCTAATCAAATAGATGCTAAATGCTACAAATGCAGAAATGACTAGAATGGAGAAGATTAAGGCAATTAACCCCATACCTCGTTCAGATTTCATAAATGATAATAAGACCCTGTGAAATTGTGCTAATCATGCGAAGCTTTTCGTTATTTTGCAATATTTAATCAAATATTGAGATTAAAATTAAAATTAAACTTCACATTTTCTCCTTAATTTCAGTCTATTTCAAATTAAATCCTACACGGCTTTATCATGTTATAAATTGTCATCCTATTCATGCTTAATGATATGATAAGCAGGATTCGAAGCGGAGCGACGACACTGGTGCAAATTTCCCACAAGACATTTCGAAATATCGGGTTAATCGGACGCCCGGATAAATCTTCAGTGGTTGAAACCTTATGCCTGATTCATGATCATCTGCTCAATTTAGGTCTACATCCTGTTTTTGATGCCGATACAGCTGAACTGGTACCTTATCAAAATACTCAGACTGTCAGCCGGGCCTTGCTAGGCGAAGTAGTTGATCTGGTAATTGTGGTGGGTGGGGATGGCTCACTTTTACACGCTGCTCGGGCACTGGTGAAATACAATACACCTGTAATTGGAGTCAACCGTGGTCGTCTGGGTTTTTTGACAGATATCAAGCCGACCGAAGTGATCTTTAAGCTGGATCAGGTGCTCAAAGGCGACTTTCAGGCAGAGCGCCGTTTCCTGCTGGAAGTGGAAGTTCGCTCTAAAGGTGAAATCATTTATGATGCCATTGCCTTGAATGATGTGGTTTTACACTCAGGCAAATCAGTACACATGATTGATTTTGAGCTGAATATTGATGGACAATATGTCTATCGTCAGCATAGTGATGGCCTGATTATCTCTACACCGACTGGTTCTACCGCCTATGCGCTGTCGGGAGGTGGGCCGATTGTTCATCCGAGTATGGATGCGATTGCGCTGGTGCCGATGCATCCGCATACCTTGTCTTCACGGCCGATTGTGGTTGGAGGGCATAGTGAAATTAAATTACTGATTCGTGAAAATCGCGTACTGCCGATGGTGAGTGCGGATGGACAGCACAGTGTGTCTTTGAATGTTGGAGATAGCGTCCATATTCGTAAGCATCCCTTTAAACTGCATCTTCTGCATCCGCCAGGTTATGACTTCTATAATGCATGCCGAACCAAACTGGGCTGGAATCAGGACTTCGATTATTTTAAGCAGGATTAACCATGAATATTGAACAAATGCTTGCCGTACTCAATCCTGAGATTGTAGAACGCTTAAGAACAGCCATTGAAATTGGCAAATGGCCAAACGGTGTGGCTTTGACTCAGGAACAGCGTCAGACCTGCATGCAGGCGGTATATGCCTGGGAAATGAAAAACCTGCCAGAAACTGAACGTAGTGGTTATATCGATCGTGGCACTAAAGAAGAAGGCGAACAATGTGATGATGATCATCACCAGCATGAGCCGGAATTCAAGCCGATCCGTTTTGTCTAATCCAGACATTAAAAAAGACCATCAATGTGGTCTTTTTTAATGTCTGTCATAAAGCCTGAGTAGTAGCATCAAACTGAAAGACGGCTATCCCAGAATTCTTTGGCTTTTTGCATCGCTGCTTCATAGCTGTCACATTCGCCCATGGTATACAGGGCAATGCCCATGGTTTCAACCACTGCAACTTCACCATATTCATGTGAATGTTTGCCTTCCCAGACTTCTTTAAACACGGATAAATCTAGTTCTTCTTCAATCGGGCTGCGATTGTCGGTTAGTTTCGGCAATTCATGCTCATACAGCTCACCCTCTTTAATCCCGCAGATTAAGGTTTTGGCATCCGGGTTACGTTCAAATTCACCGCCTTCACCTTTAATCACCGCACTGTTTTTATAACCTAAGCGGTAAGCCGATTGCTGATGTGAACTCCGATAAGCCGGATGGAAAATGGCCTGTAAAGTTGCTTTGGCATTAAAGGGATTGATCAGGCGTGCCAGCGTGTGAATTGGAGAGCGCAGTCCCATGACATTTCGCAGTGCAATCAGCTCAGACAGAATCGGAGAAATTACCTCTAAAGGTAGATAGGCGAAGTGTCTTTCTTCAAGCTGCTGCTCAACTTCCACATCATTCTGGCAGATTGGATAGCCTAAGTAAGTCAGCACCTGTTCGGTGTAAACACGATTCATGGTATGGCCTGATGCACCGTGCATGACAATCTTATAGCCCTGCTTGGCCAGAGTAAGGGCAGACAGAATAAACCATGGGTAATGTTTGCGTTTTCCAGCATAAGAGGACCAGTCCAGATCGACCTCCAGTGCTTTGAAGTTAAGCTGATCACGGGTTGCCTGAACAAAACCTGCTAATTCATCGACGGATTCTTCCTTGACCCGTAATAGCATCAGAAAAGCACCAAGCTGTACATCCAATACTTGATTGTTCAGGATCATGCTAAAAGCCTGATAAGCTTCTTCATAGCTTAAGGAGCGTGCACCATTTTTTCCCTTGCCAATAATACGAATAAACTGGGCAAAAGGATGTTCGGTATCTTTATAAATATTTCGCTTTGTGTTCATACAGATAGATCAGTCATATTCATCAAGTATTGGCATATTTTACGCTGATATTGGTATTTCACCTTCTTATTTTGCAGAATTATTATAGTTTTATAAGACTATAGTATAAGGAATATTGCCTATTATTTAGCCAAAATTAACATTTCGGGTTAAACAAAAGTCTAAAAAGCAGTTAAAATTTCCCGTGATTATTTGTGTTTGCTTCATCTCCTGATCAATGCGCTGACTTCTTTTTGAAGACCAGGGTTGCTGTGATTGTTAAACGTACATACACATTCTATTTTTAGTATCAGATTAATTCTTGATACATAGGCACTTTTTTGTTTCAGACAATCAAGTATTGGACGCTTATTTTCTTAAATAAGTAAAAACTGAATATTGCTTCTTTTTAGAAGTATATCGCGAAGTAAGGTTATGGCTAAAAAACCAATTTATAAGTCGCTTTATTTTCAAGTGATCGTAGCCATTATTGCGGGTATCCTGGTCGGACATTTCTCGCCAAGTGGTACACAAATTATTAATGGTGCAGAACAATATGTTCCGGGTCTAGGTGAGCAGCTAAAGCCACTTGGTGATGCATTTATCCGTTTAATCAAAATGATCATCGCTCCTGTGATTTTCTGTACTGTGGTTAGTGGTATCGCAGGCATGGAGAGCATGAAATCAGTTGGTAAAACTGGTGGTGTGGCTCTACTTTACTTTGAAATCGTTTCAACGATTGCTTTGGTGATTGGTCTGCTGGTCATTAACATCGTGAAGCCAGGCGTCGGCATGAACGTTGATCCAGCCAGTCTGGATACTGCGGGAATCTCGAAGTATGTAGCTTCAGGCGAGTCGCAGTCTACCCTTGATTTCCTGATGAATATTATTCCGAATACGGTAGTGGGAGCTTTCGCTGAAGGTGAAATCCTGCAAGTACTTTTATTCGCGATCCTGTTCGGTTTTGCGCTGCATAAATTGGGTGCACAAGGGAAGCCGGTACTTAAACTGATTGACCAGATTTCACATGTGTTCTTTAACATCGTGAATATGATCATGAAACTTGCTCCAATTGGTGCATTCGGAGCCATGGCATTCACAATTGGTAAATACGGTATTGGATCACTGGCGCAGTTGGCTCAACTGATCATCTGTTTCTATATCACATGTTTGCTGTTTATTTTCATTGTTTTGGGTTCAATTGCGCGTTTCACAGGTTTTAGCATCATGAAGATGATCCGCCTGATTCGTGAAGAGTTGCTGATTGTACTCGGTACGTCCTCCTCTGAGTCGGTACTGCCTCGTATGCTGAAGAAACTGGAGCTTGCGGGTGCTGAAAAATCAGTGGTTGGTCTGGTGATTCCAACAGGTTATTCATTTAACCTGGATGGTACGTCAATTTACCTGACCATGGCAGCGATCTTTATTGCACAAGCCACCAATACACAGCTTGATTTATCTCACCAGATTACCTTGCTTCTAGTATTGTTAATTTCTTCTAAAGGTGCAGCAGGTGTCACCGGTTCGGGCTTTATTGTTATGGCGGCAACTCTGGCAGCTGTAGGAAATATTCCTGTTGCGGGCCTGGCCTTGATTTTGGGTATTGACCGTTTCATGTCTGAAGCGCGTGCTTTGACTAACCTGGTCGGTAACTCTTTGGCTACTTTAGTTGTGGCGAAATGGGTTGGTCAGTTAGATATGGATAAGCTCAACTATGCATTAGCAAATCCAGCTGAAATTGATGAAAAAATGGCGCAAGAAGGCAATAGCGCTCACTAAGTTAGAATGAGTCTTTAAGATCTTAAAAAAGGAAGCTTCAGCTTCCTTTTTGTTTTTTTATTTGACTGTGAAGTTAGCAAAAAAACCCATCAGGCACATGACAGTAGCTATAAAAATAGTTAGCCTGTGGACAGGAAATAAAATGATAAACACCATAAGGATACAAGAATGCTGGCTTACGATGCTGACCTGGAACTTTTCCGCGACAATTTCAAACGCTTTATGAACGAACATGTAGCACCTTACTATGAACAGTGGGAGCGTGAGGGCATGATGCCGCGTTCAGTCTGGAATGCGCTGGGTGAAAATGGATTCTTGTGTGTCGATGTCCCAGAAGAATATGGCGGCTATGGTGTGCCGACGCATTACTCCCTGATGCTGATTGAAGAGTCGGCACGAGCAGGCTATAGCGCAATTTCAACCGGTTTGTCTTGCCATTCAGATATTGCTGCACCGTATATTCTGCATATTGGGACTGAAGAACAGAAAAAATACTGGTTGCCAAAAATGGTTTCAGGCGAAGTAGTGGGTGCGATTGGCATGACCGAGCCGGGCGCAGGCTCAGATTTGCAGGCCATGCGTACTAATGCCATCTTGCAGGATGATCATTATTTGCTGAATGGTTCCAAAACCTTTATTTCTAATGGCCAGCATGCCGATCTGGTAGTTTTGGCAGTGAAGACTGATCCGCAAGCCCGTGCCAAAGGTGTGTCTTTAATGCTGGTCGATACGCATCTGGAAGGCTTTAAAAAGGGTCAAAATCTGGACAAAATTGGCCTGCATTCTCAGGACACTTCTGAGCTGTTTTTTGATAATGTCAAAGTGCCTAAAGAGCAGTTGCTGGGGCAAGCAGGTCAGGGCTTTGCTTATCTGATGCAAGAACTACCACGCGAACGCACAGCTATTGCTGCGACAGCTTTGGGTGCGATTCGTGGTTCTATCGATGTAACGACGCAATATGTGAAAGAACGCCAGGCTTTTGGTCAGGCGATTGCTCAGTTCCAGAATACCCGTTTTGTTCTGGCACAGGCCAAAATTGATGAACTGGCAACAGCAGCTTTTTATAACCAGAATGTCGAGCTGTATATGCAGGATAAACTGGACGTAGAAACTGCAGCCGCTTTGAAGAGCTTTTCGACCGATATGCAGATGAAAATTGCTGACAATTTGCTCCAGCTCTTTGGTGGTTATGGCTATATGACCGAATATCCGATTTCACGTTTCTTTGTGGATGCACGAATCCAGCGGATTTATGGCGGTACCAATGAAATCATGAAGGAAATCGTGGCACGGGGGCTGCTGGGGCGTTAACTGCTCAAGTACTAAAAAGAGTCCTGAAGGGCTCTTTTTTACGCGAGAAATAATCCAAATGGTAAATGTTCTTTTAATTTTTATGATTTTAAGACATTCAAACATTCATTAATAAAAATAGGTAAATCATTGGGCAGGCGTGATGAAATCAACTGATTATTGTCATTTACCAGCTCGACATCATAGTAAGTGCCACCGGCATGCCGTACACGGCTAGCATGCGCGCGAATACTGGTAATAATTCGATTTTTCAGTACATCTGCTTCGCACAGGAGTAAAGAGGCATCACATAAACTAAAGATGGTTTTTTTGGCCTGATTAAAGGCTTGGATAAATTGCAGCACCCGGAGATCGGTAGATAAAGAAACTGCAGATTCACCGCCAGGAATCAGTAAGGCATCAAAATCATCAATACTGATTTGTTCGATGCCGCGGTCAATTGTCACACTTGACTGACCATGCAGGCCGTAGACTATTTTTCCTGCATTGAGCTCAATGTTGCAGATGCTATGCTGTGCTGCCAGCAAGGCTGCAACAGGTTCAAGATATTCCTGGTCTTCAAAATTATTCGTTACAAGTACAGCTATTCTTTTTGGCATGACTGACACCCAAACGTATGTTTTAAATTAGACTATCTACGATTGGTTAAAAAATCGTCTCCGCTTTGTAATCAAGTGGTGGTGGAATGTAAAAATATTAGCTAAGTCAAAGATAAACCTAGAAAAATGAGGTTGGATAGAGTGCATTTTATTGTGAAATCTATATCAGATATCATTCTCTTAAAAGCTAAGGTCATATCGCAATTATTTTAATTTTCTTATGCTTAAAACCGTTATCTAGATTAAGAAATAGTGATATTTCATCTTGATAAAAATCAGTTAAGATGAGCATGCAAAGTTTACAATTTGATAATGTAAATTCGGTGGAAATAGTGAAAGAAATGTTACCAGATATGACTAAAGTGATGAACGGTTAAAATCAACTCCTTATTTTTAAGAATTAATCTACTAAAGTTATATTGTGTAACATTTACAGCACACTATTGTTATACTGCACAGATAAGGTTTATACAGGGCGACATCACGATGATCAACGACGATCAAAACACAACGGCTTCTTTAGATTTGGCTAAAATTCGTGAAGATATCGATTCAGTTGATCAGCAGATCCAGCAGTTGATTAACCGTCGCGCGCGTTTGGCCGAGGCAGTCGCAAAAGCGAAATTTGCTTCTGAAGAAAATCCGCTGTTTTACCGTCCGGAACGTGAAGCACAAGTCCTGCGCAATGTTATGGAGCGCAATGAGGGGCCATTGTCGGATACCACCATGGCACGTCTGTTTCGCGAAATCATGTCAGCATGTTTAGCGCTTGAAGCACCACAAAGTATTGCTTTCCTTGGACCTATTGGTACCTACACACACTCGGCAGTACTCAAACACTTTGGTCATGATGCCGTGGTTCGTCCATTACCCACCATTGATGAAGTGTTTCGTGAAGTAGAGGCGGGCAGTGCACATTATGGTCTGGTACCGGTTGAAAACTCGTCTGAAGGTGTGGTGAACCATACTTTGGACTGTTTCAAAACCTCGCATCTGAATGTCATTGGTGAAGTTGAATTACCGATTCATCACCAGTTCCTGATCTCGGAAAATACCCGTAAAGACAGTATCAAGCAGATTTATGCACATCAGCAAACTCTGGCACAATGCCGTAAATGGCTAGATGCCCATTATCCAGGGGTAGAGCGTGTTGCACTCAGCTCAAATGCCGAAGCTGCACGACGTATTCAGAATGAGTGGCACTCTGCCGCAATTGCCTCTGAAATTGCTGCGAACATCTACAATCTTGAGATCATGCACAGCAATATCGAGGACAATCCGGAAAACACCACACGTTTTCTGGTGATTGGTCGTGAAAAAGTACCACAAAGCGGTAATGACAAAACTTCACTGCTGGTATCAGCACATGACCGTGCTGGTGCATTGCTAGAAATTCTGGCGCCATTTGCCAAACACAACATTAGTCTTACCAGTATTGAAACCCGTCCTGCACTTCCTGAAAAATGGGCTTATGTGTTCTTCATTGATCTTGAAGGTCATATTGAACAGGAGCATGTGAGAGCAGCGATTGAAGAAATTCGCCCGCTCGTGAAAGAAGTTCGCGTGCTTGGTTCATATCCTGCAGCTGTTTTATAAAAGCAGCCTTTCGTGATCAGTGCGAGGGTGCTGATCGCTGTTTCATCTGTAAATCGGAAGTATAAAATGTCGTTTGTCCCAGCCAATCCAGGCATCTCTAAATTAAGACCATATCAACCAGGTAAACCGATCAGTGAACTTGAGCGTGAGTTGGGCATCACTGATATCGTGAAACTGGCTTCAAATGAAAACCCGTTGGGCTGTTCAGATAAAGTCAAGGAAGCAGTTGCTGCCGAACTGGCGGAAATTGGCCGTTATCCTGACGGTGGTGGTTTTATTCTGAAAGACCAGATCAAGGCTCAGTTTGGTTTTAATCATGACCAGATTACTTTGGGCAATGGTTCAAATGACTTGCTGGAAATGTTTGCCCGCGCATTCGTTTCTGAAAAAGATTCCGTGATTTACAGCCAGCATGCATTCGCTGTATATGCATTGGTAACGCAAGCAATCCATGCCGAAGCGATTGAAGTACCAGCAAAAGGCTTCTCGCATGACCTGGAAGCCATGGCTGCAGCAATAAAAGACAATACCAAGCTGATCTTCATTGCCAATCCGAATAATCCGACAGGCACCTGGTTCGAAGAAGCTGAATTTGAAGCTTTCATGCAGAAAGTACCGGCCAATGTCATCGTGGTGCTGGATGAAGCTTATGTGGAATATTTCCCAGAAAACTTCAATAGCCTGAAATTCCTGAAGCAGTATCCAAACCTGATTGTCAGCCGTACATTATCTAAGTGTTATGGTCTGGCTGCACTGCGCGTTGGCTTCGCATTGTCGTCTGTTGAAGTAACGGATTACCTGAACCGTATCCGTCAGCCATTTAATGTTAACCATTTAGCAATGGTAGCTGCAGTTGCTGCGCTGAAAGATGAAGCATTCATCGAGAAATCTCGTGAAGTGAACAAGGCAGGTATGGCACAGCTTGAAGCGGGCTTTAAAGCTCTGGGTCTGAACTATGTACCATCCCGTGCCAACTTTATTCTGGTCGATGTACAGGCTGATCCAGCAGAAACATTTAACAAATTGCTGAAAGAAGGCGTAATTGTTCGTCCAGTGGGTATTCCGAACCATCTGCGCGTATCAATTGGTACTGAAGCTGAAAATGCCAAATTCCTTGCTGCACTTGGCAAAGTACTCGGCTTAGAGGCGAAAGCTTAAGTTATGTCGCAGCCACTGTTTGAAAAAGTTGCCTTCATCGGACTTGGGCTGATTGGTTCAAGTCTGGCACGTGTGATTAAGGCCGAGCATTTAGCCAATGACATCGTGGCATCGACACGCTCACAAAAAACGCTGGAAGATGCCAAAGCCTTGGGATTAATTTCCCAAGGTTATGCAGATCCTGTGGAGGCGGTCAAAGGTGCGGATCTGATTGTCCTGGCTTTGCCGGTACGTGCCACGCAAAAGGTATTGGAAACCATCAAGCCACATCTGGCTGAAGGTACTATTATTACGGATGTCGGTAGTACCAAAGGTAATGTGGTGGATGCAGCCAAGGCTGTATTTGGTGAAGCATTACCAGCAGGTTTTGTACCTGGACATCCGATTGCGGGTGCCGAGCATACCGGGGTGCATGCTGGTAAGGTCGATCTGTTCGCCAATCACAAGGTGATTTTGACACCATTACCGACCAGTGCAGCATGGGCAGTCGATAAACTGATTCAACTGTGGCAGGCAGCAAAAGCGGAAGTGATCTGTATGGATGTAGAAAAGCACGATGAAGTGCTGGCCCATACCAGTCATCTTCCGCACTTGATGGCGTTTAACCTGGTCGAACAACTGGCCAAGCGCGAAGACAATCTAGATATTTTTCGTTATGCTGCCGGTGGCTTTCGTGACTTTTCGCGTATTGCGGCCAGTGATCCACAAATGTGGCATGACATCTTTTTTGCCAACAAAAAAGCAATTCTCAATGCCGTGGATGGCTTTGAGGCCCAGCTGGCAATTATCCGCAAGCTGATTGAAGATGAAGATTCCCAAGCATTGATGGGCTTACTGGGACATGCACAGGCAGCACGCCAGCATTTCAACCATATGCTCGCCAAGAAACCTTTCATGGAGAAAAATAACGTGACACAACAATTTACCATTCAGCCGGGTGCCAAGAAATTCCAGGGCAAATTTACCGTGCCAGGTGACAAATCTGTGTCACACCGTTCCATCATGTTTGGTGCGATTGCTGAAGGCACTACGCATGTCACCGGTTTCCTTGAAGGTGAAGATGCTTTAGCGACTCTGCAAGCTTTCCGTGATATGGGGGTGAGTATTGAAGGTCCTAAAAATGGTGAAGTGACCATTCACGGTGTAGGTATGCATGGCCTGAAAGCACCACAATCTGCGCTATATATGGGTAACTCGGGCACTTCGATGCGTTTGCTGTCTGGCATGCTGGCAGCGCAGAAATTTGACTCAGTCATGACCGGTGATGCTTCATTGTCCAAGCGTCCCATGGAACGGATTGCTAAGCCTTTACGTGAAATGGGTGCACAGATTCAGACTACGGGTGAACGCGGTACGCCACCGGTATCGATTACTGGAAATCAAAACCTGAAAGGAATCCAGTACGATTTGCCAATGGCTTCTGCCCAGGTGAAATCAGGTATTCTGCTGGCAGGTCTTTGGGCTGAGGGTGAAACTTCGGTAACTGAGCCTGAACCCACCCGTGACCATACTGAACGTATGCTGCGTGCTTTTGGTTATGACGTGAAAACTGAAGGTAACCGTATTTCACTGCAAGGTGGCGGTAAGTTAGTCGGTACCAATATTCAGGTTCCATCTGATATTTCATCTGCTGCTTTCTTTATGGTTGGGGCTGCGATTACCGAAAACTCGGATGTGACTTTAGAAGCTGTAGGTATCAACCCCACCCGTACCGGTGTGATCGAAATCCTGAAACAGATGGGTGCGGATATTACGGTTGAAAACGAGCGTATTGCAGGTGGTGAACCGATTGCAGATATCCGTATTCGCGGTACACGTACCTTAAAAGGCATTCATATGCCGGAAGATCAGGTGCCATTGGCGATTGATGAATTCCCGGCACTGTTCATTGCC
Organism: Acinetobacter sp. SFA; assembly: GCF_001647535.1. Classification (NCBI taxonomy): domain Bacteria; kingdom Pseudomonadati; phylum Pseudomonadota; class Gammaproteobacteria; order Moraxellales; family Moraxellaceae; genus Acinetobacter; species Acinetobacter sp. SFA. The sequence continues at coordinate 25,944 of NZ_LSZI01000006.1, forward strand.
GCTGCATGTGCCGAAGGTCAAACGATTCTGACCGGTGCTGCAGAACTGCGTGTCAAAGAATCTGACCGGATTCAGGTGATGGCTGATGGCCTGAAAACCATGGGCATTGATTGTACACCAACAGAAGATGGCATCATCATTGAAGGTAAAGGTAAAGCAGGTGACTGGTCACCAATCTTTAGCGGTGGTGAAATCGAGTCACATCATGATCACCGAATTGCCATGAGTTTCTCAATTGCAGGCTTACGTAATTCTGAAGAAATTCGTATTGTGGGAACGGAAACAGTAGCGACCAGCTTTCCAACCTTTACTGAACTGACTTCACAGGCCGGCCTGACGATTGAAGTCACAGAATAATTCTTAAATTTATGTGAAACAGCCAAGCTTTTGCTTGGCTGTTTTGTTTATATTGCTTATGCTAAACCCATATAAGAAAAAAGCCATTTGGAAGTAGCGATGCGAAAATTAAAATTCATGGCCAATACCCAAAGCCAGCAACCACGGGATGGTCAAGAAACTCAGGAATACGTAGCACATTTACTTGCTGAGGAATTAGGTAAATACGGTTTTCAGACCTTAAGTCAAAGTGGTGCACAAGTGGCAGTAAGCGTAGATGAGCATGAGCTGCCATTATCGGTAAGTTGTGAAACCAGAGATGAACAGGGCCATCTGGTCTGTGAAATTGCTTCATATCCGGATGAAGAACAGGACTGGCTGGATCGGATTACCGAGCAAAGCTTGTTAAACCAGCTGGCACAGGCTGTTGAAGCATCGCTTAAAAAACAGGAAAGTTTTAGTGAGTTTGAATGGAAGAATTAGGGACTGTTAATATTTCCTAATAGCCATCAGACAAAGTACAAGCTGGAGCCCCTAAACTTCAAAAGTTCTACTCTAGCTTGTTAGCTTATATTGCAATACTTCAAGGTTATTTCATCCACGCACATATATTTTCAGCTAAGTGACTGACCTTACATCGGTGCCAGTTCACACGTGTATAGTGGGATTTCGAATGATATTTATTGGAAATATCAACCTGAGTTTGGTTTTCCTCTATTCTTTTTTGGGTGAGTCAAAATCCTGGCTTTTATCCACATACATTATCTTCGTTCCAGCCAAGTTCGAGTGATTAAGTCAATCACCTCACATCCCGCAAATTTTACTTTCATTAATCACAAAGCTCCGATGGCTTTTATGTGACTGACTTGCTAAGTGTATTTAGTACTATTTCGACTTATACACTGCGAAATTGCCTGAATCTTAATTGTTATCATATCTTGATGATGTGCCACGTATGGCTGAGAAGAGTATGGTTTTACTCAAGACCAGTTTCATTCATTAACAATTTAAATATATTTACTCACTTACTAAACTTAAATTTTCGATTAAATTTTTTGATCAGAGAGTCTGATTTTTCAAAATATTTTTGGTAAACCCAGTCAAAGGCGGTGAAGTCGAATTTAAGAGAAAATAACCCAATAAAAACTCTTAAATTAGGTTCGAACTAAATATCAAAATTTTAAAAAATAGTTTTTAGCTTTGCGTAATTTTGACCTGTGAGTAATAGATAAAACTTTGCTGAGAAGGAACGAAGTCTGAAGACTAAATTCTACTTTATCTTCATTTTTAGGCAGCAAATTTCGCCATACTCTCCTAAATCTATAAGACCATAATAAATATAATAATAGGCGTAAGTATGAACATCAAAACAGTTCCAACGGCTCTTGCATTCGCTGTCGTTAGCCTCATGCTAACTGGATGTGGTGGATCTAAATCTTTGCCTAATGTAACTTCTCAGCCACTTGACAATGATCTAGATAATGGAAATGGTACAACACCAACACCAACACCAACACCAACACCAACACCAACACCAACACCAACACCAACACCAACACCAACTCCTTACACTTATGATAAATCCAAGTTTGATGTTGTTGATATTGCGAAAGGTAATAATAAGATCGCAATTGGTGTAGCAGATACGGGTGTCCAGAAAAATACTTATTTGCAGGATTCTGTAGAGAAAGTATTGAAATACATTAATGATTATCAGGCGGGTACTTTTAGGGTTGAAGATTTAACGACAGCCGGCATTTCTTTACAAGACGTAAGCCCTAGTCTGCATGGGACATTGGTTGCTCAAATCATAGCAGGCAAGATTCCGGATCAATCTAATTTTATGGAAAAAGCCATGACAGAAGGACTGGCAAAAGATATTTCACAAATATATGGCATTCAGTCTGCCGATCGTGAATTGGGTTATGCAACAACTGCAGGTCATCTTCAGGCCATGAATGACCTGAATAAAAAATATGCTGTGAAGTTATTTAATGCTTCTTTTGCGACGATGTTTGCATCTGGCGATTATAAACAGCGTCTGGTTGATTACACTGTCGAACTAGTCAGGGGGGATGCTCTGGTGGTGTTTGCTACAGGTAATGACGGGTTTGCCAATCCTTCGGTTGAATCATTGCTACCAGCGGGCAATGAAGCTGTTGAAAAAGGTGTGATAAGTGTGACGGGTCTAGATGAAACAGGTCAAAAACTTTTCCGTAATGCTGATGGTAAGGGGGCGAATGCCTGCGGGGATTCTGCTCGCTGGTGTTTGGCTGCGGATTTCAGGTTCGGCCCTTTGTATAGCAATAAACTGCAAGGGTTGGTGTATTTTTCAGGAACTTCAGCTGCAGCGCCTCAAGTGACTACAACTGCAGCATTGGTATGGTCTAAATATCCCTGGCTAAATGCTGATCAGGTACGTCAAGTATTGTTGACCAATGCTGATTATCTGGATGATGGTTCAGAGGAGAACAAGCTTTATAACAGCACTACTGGATGGGGACGTTTAGATCTTGAAGGCTCGTTGAAAGGGATTAGGTTATTCAGCAAAGAGTTTGGTGATAATTTTGATGCCAATGTGATCGGTACCAGTGTCTTTTCCAACAATATTGGGGGTGATGCAGGCCTGACCAAAAAAGGTAATGGCATTCTGGTTCTGTCAGGCGCTAATACCTACCAGGGTTCAACCAGTGTCGAAAATGGCAAGCTGCGTGTTACAGGTTCAATCACCAGTCCAGTAAGTGTCACTAAGGCGGGTGTACTTTCGGGTAATGGTACAGTGGGGTCAGTGGTCAACAGCGGTAAGGTAACGACTGCCGATGGTCGTCTGACAGTAAATGGCAACTATACCCAAAATGCATCAGGTATCTTGAACTATAATCTGCATCACTACCTCACTATTAAAGGTAATGCTGCATTGGCGGGTTCGCTTGACGTGTCTGCTGCCAGTCGTAATATCTTGACCAAAGGCGAGCATACCGTTTTAACTGCCAACAAGGTTACTGGCACATTCGAGCAGTATAAATCGGTTTCGCCATTCCTTGCGGTATCAGGCTTGGAGCATCATGCCAATAAGGTGACAGTTGATGTGGATTATGCCAACGCGGTTGCTGCGGGTACGGTATCAAGTGGTATCTCTGTGGTATCGGGCAAGCTTTTAAATGACCTGATGGACAAGGCAAATACCCAGGCCTTAAATGGTCAGGTGACTGATCTGACCAAGTATGTGGGAACAATCCAGTCCGTTCAAAGCCGTGAAGCGGCTCAGGCAATCCTGAATTCCAATTCAGGTGCGGTGTTTGTTGAAACTCCATCTGTACTGCTACGCAATGATTCACTGGTGAATGCTCAGATTGCACAGCGTTCACATCAGTTGTTGTATGCGGGACAAGGCGGGGTTTGGGCGAATGCCAGTTACCTGAACAACCAGAATTCTGCAAACGGTTGGGATGATGTTGAATCTCATGTCAGTGTGCTGAGTGTGGGCGCGGATACGATGGTTCGGGATGACTTGGCGGTAGGCGCTTATATAAGCGAGTATCAGGACAAGTCTGATTTTGAGCAAACCAAAGCATCTGCTGATGCTGATGTCACTAACCTGGGTGCCTACCTGAAATGGCAAGCTGCTGACAATCTGTATGTTGCGGGTAATATGCAGTTTGGTTGGGGGGATGTGGAATTCAAGCGTGTGCTTACCGATGCTGTGGCATCTGTAGATTCCCGATCAAAAGCTGATCTGAGCAAATACGGTGTATATGGCGAGATCGGTTATGATTACTTCACCGAGCAATTGAGTGTAAGTCCTTATCTGGCACTGAGCTATAACACTGTTGATCTCGATGGGGTTAAAGAAGTAAATGTGTTGGGTGTGGCGGTGAGTGATGTGAGTATCGCTGAAACCAAAGCTCATGTCGGGGTGCGACTGGATTATCAGCTTACTCCAAACGTGGTGCTGACTGGTTATGGTGAATATGCCAATGCATTTAGCCGTGATTATGACAAGGTTGCGTTGTCAATGAATGTGGATAGCACTCGCAATGTCCTGTTCACGCCACCGAGCTTTGATAAGGACTATCTGTTGTATGGTATAGGCTTTAATTATCAAAGTGGTCAGAACTGGAACATCTTTGGAGATGTCAATGGCAATGCTCTTGATTCTGGTGATTACCAGTTGCAGCTTGGTTTGAAGTACGGGTTTTAAAAAAATTGAATAATAAAGATACTATTTAAGTTAAGGAGTTTCAGCTCCTACAGGATTAATAATGATAAAGGATCTTAAGCTGCTTTTATTTACACGAATTTTATACTGTTATGAGTCGTTTTCAAGGTGGCACTGATATGGTCAATAAGTTCATTCCTATGTATTACTCTAATAAAATTCGCCCTCAACTCGAAAGTGAACGTCTGATCCTGAATTATTTTAAACCGGTTGATGCCGTAGAAGCTTATGCTTCGATCACACCGAGTCTGACACGTTTTATGGCGTGGGATGTACCAGAATCTGAACAGGGTTTTGCAGCAATCTGGCAAAATTGGCTGGAAAATATGACCGATCATAAAGAATATATATATGTGATCCGTCATATAGAAACACAAGAATTTATTGGACTATGTGGTTTACATCGACTTCATGACGAAATACCTGAAGTTGGTATTTGGATCCGTGAAACTGCGCATGGTCATCATTATGGACACGAGGCAGTGCGTTGTATTGTGGAATATGCTTTCAATACATTAGATATTAAAGGTTTAAGCTATCAAGTAGCTGAAGAAAACTGGGCGAGCCGGAAAATTGCAGAGCGCTTGCGCGGAAAAATTACCAGTTATCTGGATAAACCCAAATATCGGGCAGTGATTTATGAAATTCTTGCAGAAAATTTTATCTCTGAATAAAAAAACCCATCATCTGATGGGTTTTTTTATTCAGCCAAGCGCTAAGTACCGGATCATTGCAATTCGCAATTGCTTTAAGTAGCCGGTAAAGAAATGGTTGGCACCAGGCAATACGGTCACTAGATGACGCTGTGGTTTTGCCCATTCAATCATATCTGACAGCAAAGTTACTTCATCGGCTTCCCCATGAATGAACAGAATGTCGCCTTTAATTGCTGGTGTAATATAATGGCGAATACCGGCAACAGTAGCGGTCGGTAGTCCACATAAAATGGTTTGCTTCGGTTGTAGTTCTATTGGCAAAGCTGCGTAGCTCTTCGCCATAACATGCGCACCAAAACTAAAACCGCCTGCATAAAAAGGCAGGGCAATATGTTGAGTACGGGCGAACCGGATGACTTCCAATACATCGTCGGTCTCACCGAAGCCCTCGTCGTGTATACCTTCACTTTGACCAGAACCACGGAAACTTGGACGATATACAATACAATCACGTTCCAGATACATTTGTGCCAGTAAAACCGGAACCTTGTGTTGTGGTGTTCCACCTTGCAATGGATGAGGGTGACAAACTACCGCGAATCCTTTCACTTCACCCTGAGGATAATCCACAAAAACTTCAATCTGACCTGCCGGTCCTTGAAGAAAAATTTGCTCGGACATATAAAAACCGATGATTAACAGGAGAATTTCGCATTTTAACGATTATGGTGAATAAAAACATGAATTGGAATTAAAATAAGTCTACTGATATAGTTTGATTAATCATTTTTTGACCAGGTTGCCATGCTCGCTTTAATTTCTCCAGCTAAAACTCTTGATTACAATACCCCCCTACCAACTGACCAATTTACTCAAGCGAGATTATTACAGCATTCGCAGGATTTGGTTAAAGTTTGTCGCACACTTTCTGCATCAGAAATTTCAAGCTTAATGAGTGTCAGTGAAAAAATTGCTAGTTTAAATGCTGCACGTTTTAATGACTGGCAACCAGATTTTAATTTGGCCAATGCCCGTCAGGCGATTTTTGCATTCAAAGGCGATGTCTATACAGGTCTTGATGCTTATAATTTGAAGAATGAAGACCTGCATTATGCCCAAGACCATTTGCGGATGCTGTCCGGTTTATATGGGCTCTTGCGTCCTCTGGATCTGATGATGCCTTATCGCCTGGAAATGGGTACTAAATTGGCCAATATCCGGGGGCATAACTTATATGATTTCTGGGCTCATCATATTACTGATCTGATTAATCAAGACTTGGCAGCAGTAAAGTCTGAAATTCTGGTCAATATCGCGTCTGATGAATATTATAAATCGGTTAATGAGCGCAAAATTCAGGCAGATATTATCAAGCCGGTATTTCTAGATCAGAAAAATGGCAAATATAAAGTGATTAGTTTTTATGCTAAAAAAGCACGCGGTCTTATGGCACGTTTTATAATTGAAAATAAAATTGATCGGATTGAAGGGCTAAAAGCTTTTAATGTCGATGGTTATTACTTCGATGCAGACAGTTCACTCAAGAAAGAACTGGTGTTTAAGCGCGATGAACAACTGAGTGCATAAATAAACGATTTCCCATATCCAGCATGAGTACAAGTATGCTGGATATGAGAGCCCTATTATAAGGTACATGTATAATCTTTAATGATTTGACTTTGTGAGGCAGATAAAGGACAGATGCACAGAATTAGCGAAAGGCACCATTGAGCTTTCAAGAATAGCCTGCAGAGTTTCCCAAGAATAAAATTGTCACTACACACATCTAAATAACTCGAAAAATATCATTTATTTAACGTTTTTTCTCAAAAAATAAAGATGAGGTCTTTGGGGAAAACCCTATGAAATTATGCAAAATACTCTTCATGAAATACGTGATATTTCATTTATCAGAATAGTCCTATTTCAAAATTATTTTTCTAAATTAATTAAAAAAACTTTTAATTACAGATACTTATTATTAATTTGAAAGAGCTTTATGAAAAAAAAGTTTAAAAAAAAGAATTACAAGTTAATTAAGTAATAGTAAATAAAAATACAGAAAAGTATTGGTTTAAGGCTTTAAAACTGCCTTTCATCGGGTTAAATGTAAAGTATGTCACAAGTTTGTTATGTTTTTTGTTAGCATAATTTCATAATGTTACAAAGCGGCATAATAAGAATGAAAATATATGCTATTCCTGTCTTTGCCTTAATAATCAGTTTATTGGGATTTTGCGTCCATAAACATTCAGAAATAAGGAAATATGAAAAGATCCGTCATGTCTTGAGTGAGGGGCGTGATTCAAACAAATTATTGGAATCCAACCGGCATCGGCATTAATCCAGCTTACTTAGCTTCAGGGTTTAAAATTTGAATAAAATAATAAAATTAAATTAATAATAAATATAATGAATTTTTAAAGTATTCGCTTAGAATATATTAATTTCTAATAAACTGTAAAAATCTAAGAAGCAATAAGAAATCAGTGTGTTATAATTTGCCCACAATCAAGATGAAGCAGATATCATCTTGTTAACCATTTGATTTAAATCTTGAAATTAAGCTGCATAAAAATTATGCAGCTTTTTTGTTTAGATTTTTTGGGTTTTTATAGCATAGCCCTGGGTGGGCTGTAAGCTGTTCCAACATTTTAACCCGTCAAATGGCTATGCTGGCATATTCGTTGCTAACACATCCTTAAAATTGATGAATTTTTTTATAAAATTTCATTTATTTGACAGCATGCTTAAAGCATAAAGTTTACTCAATAGGGGCTAGGTCATGACGACTCCTAATCCATCTTCAGAAAGTATGCTTGAACGTCTGTTCAAACTGAGTGAAAACAAAACCAGTTTCCGCACAGAAGTTCTGGCAGGTGTAACCACGTTCTTAACGATGTGTTACATCATTATTGTCAATCCAATGATTTTGTCCGAAACGGGGATGGATCATGGGGCTGTCTTTGTTGCCACTTGTCTTGCAGCAGCAATTGGCTGTTTGGTCATGGGTTTGATTGCGAATTATCCAATTGCCCTAGCACCAGGTATGGGCTTGAATGCCTTCTTTACCTATTCTGTATGTTTGGGAATGGGAGTGCCTTGGCAAACCGCATTAGGCGCAGTTTTTGTGTCAGGTCTGGTTTTTATTGCGATCAGCATGTTCAAAATACGTGAGGCTATTGTCAATGCTATTCCGATGTCGCTAAAGCTCGCGATTGGAGGAGGTATTGGATTATTCCTGGCGCTGGTTGCGTTAAAAAATGCCGGTATTATTGTGGATAATCCGGCTACTTTAGTCGGCTTGGGCGATCTGAAACAACCCTCGGTATTACTGGCACTTTTAGGATTTTTGCTTGTGGTGGTAATGCACCAGTTCAAAGTCCGTGGTGCAATTATCATTAGTATTCTGGTGGTGACGGCTATTGCAACTGCACTAGGTTATAATGAATTTCAGGGTGTAGTGGGTGCAATTCCATCACTTGCTCCAACATTCATGCAAATGAATTTTGAAGGTCTGTTCACTGCCAGTTTAATTGGCGTGATTTTTGTCTTCTTCCTGGTCGATCTATTTGATTCCACCGGTACACTCGTAGGTGTTTCGCACCGTGCAGGTTTGTTAAAAGATGGCAAACTGCCACGTTTGAAAAAAGCACTTTTTGCTGACTCTACTGCAATTGTTGCAGGTGCAGCTCTAGGGACTTCATCGACGACACCATACATTGAATCTTCTGCAGGTGTAGCAGCTGGTGGGCGTACAGGTCTAACCGCTGTAGTAGTCGGTATCCTGTTTGTTGCCTGTTTGTTCCTTGCGCCATTGGCACAGTCTGTACCAAGCTTTGCAACAGCCCCAGCGTTGTTATTTGTTGGTGTCTTAATGATTCAAGGCATCGTACATATTGATTGGGAAGATATTACAGAAGCAGTTCCTGCATTTTTAACCATTGTATTTATGCCATTTACCTATTCGATTGCGGATGGTATAGCAATGGGCTTTATTAGCTATGCATTGATCAAGTTGCTGACTGGTAAAGCAGCAACTGTGCCGTATATGGTCTGGATTATTGCACTACTATGGACGCTTAAATTCGCACTATTTGGCGGCTAATTTTTCTGGATTTGGAAAGGGTGTAGACTCAGTTTGCACCCTTTTTTTATTATTTAAGGGTTTCACGAGGAGAAATGATGAACCGTCTCGAGTTGATTCGAGCTTTGCCAAAAGCAGAACTTCATGTGCATATTGAAGGCACCTTTGAGCCTGAGTTAATGTTTGCAATCGCTCAGCGTAATCAGATTGCTATCCCGTATAAATCTGTCGAGGAAGTTAAACAGGCGTATAACTTTCATAATCTTCAGTCGTTCCTTGATATTTATTATGCTGGTGCTGCTGTACTGATTCATGAACAGGATTTTTATGATCTGGCATGGGCGTATTTTGAAAAATGTGCTGAAGACCGGGTCGTGCATACTGAAATGTTCTTTGATCCACAAACCCATACTGATCGTGGCGTTGCTTTTGCAACGGTGATCAACGGATTGCAAAAAGCCTGTGATGATGCCAAAACTAAACTTGGTATCAGTTCACATCTGATTATGTGTTTCTTGCGTCATTTAAGTGAAGATGCTGCATTTGTAACACTGGAACAGGCCTTGCCTTATAAAGACCAGATCATTGCGGTCGGTCTGGATTCAAGTGAAGTCGGGCATCCACCGTCAAAGTTTGAACGTGTTTTTGCTAAAGCACGAGAAGAAGGCTTCTTAGTGGTTGCGCATGCAGGAGAAGAAGGCCCGGCAGCCTATGTCTGGGAGGCGCTGGATTTGCTCAAAGTCAATCGTATCGATCATGGAGTTCGTTCGGAAGAAGATTCTGAGTTAATGCAACGCCTGATTGCAGAAAAGATGCCATTGACGGTTTGTCCGTTGTCAAACCTGAAACTTTGCGTCGTGGATGACATGCAGCAGCATAATATCCATCGCCTCTTGCAGCAGGGCGTGCATGTTACGGTCAATTCAGATGATCCATCCTATTTTGGCGGTTATATGAATGACAATTTTATTGCCATTGCTGAAGCGCTGGACTTAAGTAATGAGGAACTCAAGCAGTTGGCCATCAACTCATTTGAAGCCTCTTTTATTACCGAGGCCGATAAAGAACAATGGATCAACCAGATCCGTGCCCTGGTTTAAGTTTTCAAATAAAAGGCAGGGTACGCTCTGCCTTTGTTTTTATAGATGGATATGAAATTGAAACATGTAATTCTACTCATCAGTAGCGTGTTGATATCTGCCTGCTCAAATGCGGATATGACTTTGACACAACGTACCTTAAAACCCGTGATTGAATACCAATGTGGAAAAGAGCTGAAAGCATCTAAATTCTGGACCGCCTCGACTTATTTTATGCAGGATAAAAATAAAGCTGAACTTGAACAGAATGTGTGTTCCTGTGTGGGTGAGCATGCGCTTAAAGATATTCCAGCCAGCACTTTGCTTAAAGCAACTCTCGATGAAGAGGTAAAGTCAAAGCTTACTCAACAAGCAATTGCAAACAGTCTGAAAGGCTGCATGACCGAGTTCTTGAAATAAAATCAGCTTTGCAATGAAAGCTGATTGAATGTAGTTTTGCAGTTTATTTTTTAGACGATTTAGATTGTCGCATCATGCTGGTGAGTACGTGATCCTTATCGATAAAATGATGTTTCAGTGCTGCGGCAATATGTCCGGTTAAAAGGAGTCCCACCGCCCAGGAAAGCCAGATATGCAGAGGTTTTGCGATGGCGGTCACAGCCGGATTTTCTGTAATCAGTGCCGGAAGCTTAAATAAATACAGTACCGGTACTGGGTAGCCCAGACTCCAGCTATATAAACAGCCGGTGACGGGTAGGGCAATCAGCATGAAATACAAAGCCAGATGACCTGCATGTGCTAAAGTTTTCACCCGGGATGACATAGTATCAGGTAGTTCAGGGGCAGGATGGGTGTAGCGCCAGAAGATTCGTACAACCAGCAGGAAAATAATGGTGGTGGCGATATTTTTATGCAGAGTGATGACATCGCCTTTAAAGCTGCCATCGACCTCATAACTTAAAAAATTCCCGCTATAAAAACCAATCAGCCACACCCCAATAAAGATAATCGCCATGATCCAGTGCAGCCATTGCGCCGTGCGTGTGTAATATTGTACTTTTTCCATGTGATTTTCTGTGGCTCTCAAAGATGGATGCACCTTAGCAAAGGGCGAATCAGCTCGGCAATTCCAAATCTGCAACGCTATGGTGGCTTTCATGCAACATCCATTGAAATGGCTGGGTGCAGATTAAACATTCAGGATGATTTTTAGATTTCTTATTCAGGTGAATTTCGGCACAATAGCGTCACGCTTTATATATGAATAAACAAGGAACAGATCTGTGAAAAAATTATTGATTGCACTGGCTCCAATTGCTTTGGTTTTATCGGCTTGTGCAACAACAGGCAGTCCTGAGACCCAAACCACGACTCAGCAACTGGGTGGGGCTGCGCTTAAAATCGCGATCAATGCAAAATGTACGACTGAGCTGAATAATATTCCGGCATGGCAAACAGCAACACGTCTCATGACTACAACACAAAAACAGGATATCCAGACTGAAATTTGCGGCTGTGTCAGTGAAAAAGCACCACAGAACGTAACGGCGGTAGATCTGGCAACTGCAGCAATTGACCCGGCAGCACGTGCGACGATTGTCGGCAATGTAGTGGCAAAAACCATTAACGCTTGTGTAGCTGAAGCTGTAAACTAAGCCAAGATTAAATTGAAATAGGCTGACCGGTTCAGCCTATTTTTTATGGAAGAAAGACATGAAAATTGCTGGTGTAGATGAAGCAGGGCGTGGGCCATTAGTGGGTTCGGTTGTCGCTGCGGCAGTTATTTTGGATCCGAATAACCCGGTTGAGGGTTTAAATGATTCAAAAAAGCTTACTGAAAAGAAGCGTGAAAAGCTTTTTATCGAAATTCGGGAAAAAGCCTTGGCATGGGCCATTGCTGAGGCTTCTGCAGCAGAGATTGATGAGTATAATATTTTACAGGCCTCTTTGCTGGCGATGCGTCGCGCTGTAGAAGCTTTGCCAGTTCAGCCTGAGCATGTACTGGTCGATGGCAACAAGATTCCACAGGGCCTTGCGATGAGCTGTGATGCTGTAGTTGGGGGTGATGCGCTGCATGCTGAAATTTCAGCAGCCAGTATTCTGGCTAAAGTAACCCGAGATCACCAGATGATCGAGATGGATCAGAAGCATCCGCAATTTGGGTTTGCCAAGCATAAAGGTTATCCAACCAAGGCGCATTTTGAAGCGATTGCCCTGCACGGTGTCATTGATGAACATCGCCGCAGTTTTGGACCGGTAAAAAAAGTGATCGCAGCATTGCAGCAAGAGGTAAAATTTTAGACTTTATTAAATTTTTTAATTATTTAGAGTACTGATATAACATGCAGAGAAATTTAAAGCGGCTAAAAAAGCCGCTTTATGATTTACACAAAAATTAACGGTTAAAGTTATTTTGTGTCTGATTATCATCTTCAAAAGAAGGCTGGTAATCTTGATCGATATGTTGAAGATGTTCATGCATTGCGCGTTCATGCTGGATACGCTGGTATATCTCTTCACGGTGCACAGAGACTTCTTTAGGAGCATTCACCCCAATACGAACCTGATTACCTTTTACACCAAGTACAGTCACGCTGACTTGGTCACCAATCATTAAAGTTTCCCCGACGCGTCGAGTCAGAATCAGCATGTTTTTCTCCTTGCAAAATGCAAAACCTGCAATCTATTGAATGTAAAATAAAAAGCACAACCAAAAATTATAAAATAATATCTGGATAGAAATTCTGTCACCTGAATGAAAGACTTTAATCTATCTCAGTTGGTTAAAAATCCTCATGCTTAATATAACAGAGCCACTATAAAAAAAACTATAGCGGCTCTGCATTTTTGTAGAGTTTTATAAAATAGTGTCAAACAATGACAATATTTTGTTTTTTCGCTTAAGCGCGTGCGCTAGATTCGCCTTGTTCACGGTCTAGACCAAATGCGGTATGCAATGAACGTACAGCAAGTTCAAGATAATTCTCTTCAATGATGACTGAAATCTTGATTTCAGAAGTCGAGATCATCAGGATGTTAATACCTTCGTCAGCCAGGGCGGTGAACATTTTGCTCGCTACACCTGCATGAGAACGCATGCCTACACCTACGATCGATACTTTTACGATGTCATCACGAGTCGCAACTTCACGTGCGCCAATTTCTTTAGCGGTTGCTTCAAGAATTGCTTTTGCTTTTACAAGTTCGCCACGGTTTACAGTGAATGTGAAGTCAGTCGTACCATCTTCTTCTACGTTTTGGATGATCATATCGACTTCGATATTCGCAGCGCCAATCGGTGCTAAGATTTTAGATGCAATACCTGGAATATCAGGCACACCTAGGATAGTCAGTTTAGCTTCGTCACGGTTAAACGCGATACCAGAGATAATTGGCTGTTCCATGTTGTCTTCCAATTCAGTCGTAATAAGTGTGCCAACGTTGTTTTTAAATTCTTCGTCAAACGCGCCATCATTGTCATTGTCAAAGCTTGAAAGTACGCGTAAAGGTACTTGGTATTTACCCGCAAATTCAACAGAGCGAATTTGTAGAACTTTTGAACCAAGTGATGCCATTTCTAGCATTTCTTCAAACGAAATACGGTCGACTTTTTTCGCTTTTGGTGCAACGCGAGGGTCAGTGGTATATACGCCATCAACGTCAGTATAGATTTGGCATTCGTCAGCTTTGAGTGCAGCAGCCAGTGCCACACCTGAAGTATCAGAACCGCCACGACCTAAAGTTGTTGTGTTGCCGTCAGCATCAAAGCCCTGGAAGCCGGCAACTACAATTACACGACCCGCGTCCAGATTTTTAGTCAATACGTCAGTATCAATCGACTCGATACGGGCTTTGGTAAATGCGCTGTCAGTCTTAATGCCAACCTGGCGTCCAGTCAAAGATTTAGCTTCAACCCCGATCGAATTCAACGCCATTGCAAGCATGGAAATCGTTACCTGTTCACCCGTAGAAACCATTTGGTCTAGTTCACGCGGATCAGGGGTTTCGGTAATGGCTTTCGCTAAAGCAAGCAGACGATTGGTCTCGCCACTCATTGCCGATACAACCACCACTACCTTGTGGCCGTGGTCATGCCAGCGCTTTACACGACGAGCAACATTTAAAATGCGCTCTGGAGTACCCATAGAGGTACCGCCATATTTTTGAACGATTAATGCCATAGTTGTTCCATATAAACCATGACCCTGATATTCCTATCAGGGTCAGTTACACAAAATGAAGTTTTTATTTTGCTGCAAGCCAAGCTGGTAAATCAGCCATCACTGAAGCAAACTTCTCGTTAAGTGGTGCGCCACCTTGTGCCAAGTCAGGTTTACCACCACCTTTACCACCGAGCTCAGTTGCCAAGTGTTTGATGATGTCACCTGCTTTAATAGAAGCAGTAAAGTCTTTTGCAACAGATGCGATCAAGCTCACCTTGTCACCCTCTACACCTGCAAGAACAATAACTGCATTTTCTAATTTAGATTTCACGCCGTCATGGAGGTTACGCAGTGATTTCGCATCCATCCCCTGAACCGTTGTGATGAGTGTTTGACGACCTGCAATTTCTTGAACCTGGCCTAAAAGTTCACCGGCTTGCAGGCTTGCCAATTTTTGATTGAGTTGTTCAATCTGTTTTTGCAAGCTTGATGCTGTATCAACCAGCGCTTCAACTTTCTCAATCGTTTGATCTTTTTGAGCTTTTAATAGGCTATTAATAGTGTTGATATCACGATCCGCTTTTTGAGCTACTTCAACTGCTTTGGTACCAGTCACTGCTTCGATACGACGTACACCCGCTGCCACACCACCTTCAGAAGTGATCTTAAACAGACCGATATCGCCAGTGCGCTTCACATGAATACCGCCACACAGTTCGATGGAGAAGTTTTTCTCTTCAATCACAGAACCCATAGACAGTACGCGAACTTCTTCACCGTATTTTTCACCGAACAGCATCATCGCACCTTTGGCTTTTGCAGATTCGATGTCGAGCAGTTCAGTCGTAACTGGAGTATTGGCAATTACTTCAGCATTCACAAGACGTTCAATTTCTTGAAGCTGTTCAAAAGTCACAGGCTGGTCATTGGCAAAGTCGAAACGTAAAATGTCAGATGCAACCAATGAGCCTTTTTGCTGGACGTGTGCACCCAGGATTTGACGAAGAGCAGCGTGTAACAAGTGAGTTGCAGAGTGGTTGCGTGCAGTTGCGGCACGAATGTCTGCTTTTACCGTTGCTTCTACATTTTGAGTAACTTTCAAGTTACCCATGGTCACGATCCCTTGGTGTACAAATGCACCGCCAGATTTCTTGGTATCCTGAACTTCGAAAATACCGGTATCGTTTTTGAAGAGTCCTGTATCACCGATTTGACCACCGCTTTCTGCATAGAAAGGAGTCTGGTTCAATACGATCAGTGCTTCGTCGCCTTCAACTACTTCGTCAACTTGCTCGCCATCTTTATAGATTGCGATGATTTGACCTTGACCAGCAGTGGCGTCATAACCTTCAAACTGAGTTTCACCTTCAACTTTCACAACAGAGTTATAGTCGATTGCGAATTTGCCTGCATCACGAGCGCGTTGACGTTGTGCAGCCATTTCAGTTTCGAAACCAGCTTCGTCAATTGTTAAATCACGTTCACGTGCGATATCCGCTGTAAGGTCAGTCGGGAAACCGTAAGTGTCGTAAAGTTTAAATACCACTTCACCTGGAATCACAGAACCTTTCAGATTTGCCAATTCGCCTTCAAGCAATTTCAGACCTTGCTCAAGTGTTTTAGCAAACTGTTCTTCTTCTTTCAGCAGTTGTGCTTCGATGCGTGCTTTGTTTGCTTCAAGTTCAGGATAAGCTGCGCCCATCACATCAATTAAAGGCTGAAGCATTTTATGGAAGAATGAACCAGTCGCACCCAGTTTGTTACCATGACGAACTGCACGACGGATAATACGACGCAGTACATAACCACGACCTTCATTTGAAGGGTTTACACCGTCAGCTATCAGGAAGCAGCATGAACGTGCATGGTCAGCAACCACTTTTAAAGATGCAGGGTAATCCACGGGCTTGCCTTCAGCTTGTGCTTTCGCTTCAAGTTCAGAAGTGTCTAAACCGATGATTTCAGCAGACGCTTTTAACAAGTGCTGGAACAGGTCGATTTCATAATTTGAGTTAACGTGCTGAAGAACAGCAGAAATACGCTCCAAACCCATACCTGTATCAACAGAAGGTGCTGGAAGAGGGTGTAACACACCATCTGCAGTACGGTTGAACTGCATGAAAACGTTGTTCCAGATTTCGATGAAGCGGTCACCATCTTCTTCAGGCGTGCCCGGCAGGCCACCCCAGATATGATCACCGTGGTCAAAGAAAATTTCAGAACAAGGACCGCAAGGACCGGTATCGCCCATTGCCCAGAAGTTGTCTGATGCGTATTGACCGCCTTTGTTGTCGCCAATGCGGATAATACGGCTGGCATCTAGACCGATTTCTTTGTTCCAGATATCAAATGCTTCGTCATCAGTGTGGTACACAGTGGCGTAGAGTTTATCTTTAGGTAGTGCTAACCATTCATCGCTCGTTAAGAATTCCCAGGCAAATTTGATCGCATCACGCTTGAAGTAGTCACCAAACGAGAAGTTACCTAGCATTTCAAAGAAAGTATGATGACGGGCGGTATAACCCACATTGTCCAAGTCGTTGTGTTTACCACCTGCGCGTACGCATTTCTGTGATGATACGGCACGGACATAATCGCGTTTTTCTAGACCTAAGAAGCAATCTTTAAACTGGTTCATACCCGCATTGGTGAACAGCAAAGTTGGGTCATTGGCGGGTACTAGAGAACTCGACGCGACACGTGTATGCCCTTGCGATTCAAAGTAACGCAAAAATGCTTCACGAATTTCAGCTGATGTCATAAAACGAGTACTCACAACCAAGTCACTCCATAATTTCCGATTTGGCAAAAACACCACAGTCTGACAAGCATACAAAAGCTCTGCTGCAATGTGGGGCTTAAAAATTTAAAACGCCAAATTATAACGGAAAAAGCAGTACGCACCAATCATTTTAAAACCAATTGCTAAGGATTTATGTGCTTAGGTTTTTTGCTAAATAGTTAAATTGAATCTTTCTAAGGGCAAAATTCCGATAATTTCATCTCTTGAAAAATAACTGGAATTTTAAATGATGCAGAGAGAACCTGATCTATCAGAAAGAAAATAATCGAAAATCAGTATTTTCACTGAAGTTTTTTAATGTACGGCGCAAGAAATCCTTTAACATAGAAGAGTTCTAAAATAGGCATATTAAAGGTTGAGTCATGCAACGAGTGGCAATCAATGGATTTGGGCGTATTGGACGGAATGTACTACGTGCATGGTTTGAAAATCCGAAAGATTTTAACTTTGAAATCGTAGCCATTAACGATATTGCCGATGTTGAAACCCTGATTCATCTGTTTAAATATGACTCAACCCATGGCCGTTTTTCAGGGCAGGTAGATCTTAGCTATGATGCTGAACATATTTATCTGCATATCAGCTATAAAGATGCCGCTTTAAAAGTACAGGTTTTGTGTGAAGCCGAGCCGGCAAAACTGCCTTGGCAAAATCTGGCTGTAGATGTGGTGCTGGAATGTACCGGGCTGTTCCGTTCCCGTGAAGCCGCGACCCAGCATATTCAGGCAGGGGCGAAACGTGTGATTATCGGTGCCGCACCTTTTGATACGGTGGATGCTGCGATTGTCTATGGTGTCAATCATCATGAAGTCAAAGCATCGGATCAGATCATTTCCAGTGTTTCTTGTACTACACAGGCTTTGGTACCACTGGTCAAAATTGTCGATGATGCATTTGGTATCAATAGCGCCCTGATGACCGAAATCCATGCTGTTACGGCGGATCAATCGGTACTGGATCATGCACATCGTGATTTGCGTCGTGCACGTGCCTCGGGCCATAACATCATTCCTACGACTTCGAGCGCACTGGGTGCCTTAAAGCGGGTAATGCCGAAAATGGAAGATCGTATCGATGGTTATTCGATTCGGGTGCCGACTATTAATGTCGCTGCAATTGATTTGACCTTTGTTTCTCAGTCACCGATTACCGATCACAAGCTGAATGAAGTTCTGATCAAGGCTGCCCGGCAGGACTTCGCAGAAATCATGGCGGTAACAGATGAGCCTTTGGTATCCAGTGATTTTAATCATTCTCCATATTCACTGATTGTGGATTTGACTCAGACGCTGGTGGTTGGACACCAAGCTAAAGTTTTTGCCTGGTATGATAATGAATGGGGCTATGCCAACCGTTTATTAGATTTATGTGAATCATTTCATTAAGTTCGAGTTATTTAAATCCCTAAAGCACCGAAGATAAGGTGCTTTTTTCATGTCCAGAATATTTTGCCAGCCAATTTTTAGGAGAATTTGGCTGTAATTGATCGAAAATCAGTATTTGAAGCTGAATTAGTTAGATTATCTGCAGTATTTTTCGTTAAGATAAAAACAATAAAATGAAATAAGAGCAAGCACATGATGATGGTTTGGGGTTTTATTATACTGCTGACTTTGGCGGTGATTTTTCTGATCTGGCTGCAGTTTAATCAGAATGATGAGCCACGTACCGAGCAAGGTGTGCCAGTTGAAGAAAAAGTCGCGCATCTTGAAGAAAACTTAAAAAAGACTCTGGAAATTATGCAGGATCTGGCCAAAAAAATGCATGTCCAACAGGAAGTACTGGATCAGACCACAACAAAGCTTCAGCAGGTTGAGTTGCAAAATGCGGAGCTGGTCAGTTTACTGACTAAAGTGGTTGATCCCCAGAAATCATCCCACCCCCTTTAAAGATCATTTGAAAGGGGGCAGTACCAGACTATAGAGAGCATTCAGCCAGATAAAACCATTTTGCATAAACTGTGAAATGGAGGGGATAAAGTCAAGTACTGGCACAGCTGATAGACCCAATTCTCATTTGATTACGCGCGATTGTTTTTCAGACGCGGATGAGCAGATCTGGTTTCTGATAATAAGTTCCAGATGCATTATTTAACTTAAATTCTCTGCCGTCACGGGATAAAACTGAAATCTCAGTGTAAACGGTAAAAATTATGATAGGACTATCCTTGGTTTAATGCTGGGTTTTGTGTTTTTAAGATGCAATAAAATGCTGATAGTTGACACAATTGTTGATCCTTTCATCAGGTGGCGAAAATTATAAAATTTGCGATGCACAGCCAAAACTATCGTGCTAGACTAGGAGAAATCGGGTGTGCTCCCGATTTTTTTATGCGGATTCGTTCCGCGCTGACAAGAATTTAGGTTTACAACATGCCCATTTCAGAGACATGGTTATTACCTGATGGTGTAGCTGATGTATTACCAGAACAAGCGCAAGTCATTGAAAGCCTGCGCCGTAAATCACTGGATTTCCTTGCATCTCGAGGTTATCAGCTGGTGTACACGCCATTCATTGAATACATCGAATCTCTATCTTCTCTCTCAGAATCGAATCAAGATTTAGACTTAGCCACTTTCAAGGTGATCGATCAGCTTTCTGGTCGTTTACTTGGTGTGCGTGCCGATATGACACCACAAGTGGCTCGTATTGATGCGCATGTACATCCAGTGGAAGGTGTTGCACGGTACTGTTATGCAGGAACCGTCCTGCATACCAAACCTCGCGGCTTTAATACCTCGCGTGCGCCACTACAGTTGGGTGCAGAGCTATTTGGTTCAGACAGCATCGATGCCGATGTTGAAATGGTCGACTTGATGATCAGTCTGATTCAGGAGGCAGGCCAGGCAGATGGTATTCATCTGGACTTAGGTCATGTCGGTTTATTCCGCAGTCTGGTGGCTCAAGCAGGCCTGAACAAAGTTGCTGAGCAGCAATTATCTGATTTATACCAACGCAAGGCTTTACCGGAATTAGAAGAATTCACGGCAGAGCTGAAATTTGGTCAGGATTTTTATGCACTTGGGCGCTATGCCAGTGACCTGGATGCATTGCAAGCAAATCTAAGCGCCGAAGTGCTGGCAAATCCGGCATTCAAGCAAGCTTTTGAGGCACTACAAATCACCAGGGATGAAGTTCAGACCCGTTGGCCAAACTTGAGCATTGGTATTGATGTAGTTGAATTGCGTTCGTACCATTATCATACTGGTCTGATGTATGCCGTGTATGCGCCGAACCGTGCAGCTGCACTGGCACAAGGCGGCCGTTATGATGGCATTGGTGAGCATTTTGGGCGTGCCCGTCCTGCAACTGGCTTCTCGTGTGACTTATATGCTTTAAGTGCAGGCCAGTTTGATACGATACAGGTGGTAGTTGCACCTAAAGGCAACGATGCAGATCTTCTGAAGGCAATTCAGAACCTCCGTGCACAAGGCTTGAGTGTAATTCAGTTACTGGGTAATGATGATTTAAGCTCTGTACCATATGCGACGCACCAGCTGGTGCGTGTAGATGGCGAGTGGACAGTCAAAACGATTTAATTGCTTGGCTCAGTGTTCATGTCACTGAGTGGGGCTTTCAACTTTAACAGCATGATGTAATGAGGCTATTATGGGCAAGAATGTTGTGGTACTTGGTACCCAATGGGGCGACGAAGGTAAAGGTAAAATCGTCGACCTGCTCACAGATCAAGCGGCAGCGGTAGTTCGTTATCAAGGCGGACATAACGCAGGTCACACTCTTGTGGTTGGTGGTAAGAAAACTGTCTTACACCTCATTCCATCAGGTATTTTACGTGAAAACGTATTGTGCTTAATTGGTAACGGTGTGGTTCTTTCTCCTGAAGCGCTCATCAAAGAGATGGACATTCTTGAAAAAGAAGGCGTTCCTGTTAAAGAACGTTTACGCATTTCTCCAAACTGTCCACTTATCCTGCCAAACCACATCGCACTTGATCAGGCGCGTGAGAAAAAACGTGGTAATGCGAAGATTGGTACGACAGGTCGTGGTATCGGTCCTGCATACGAAGATAAAGTGGCACGTCGTGCAGTACGTGTTGCTGACCTGGTACGTGGTGGTGAACATCTTACAGCTCAGCTGACTGAACTACTGGACTACCATAACTTCCAGTTAACTCAATACTACGGTGTTGAAGCAGTTAAACTAGAAGATGTGCTGGCACTGTGTGACGAATGGCGTAAGGTTGTTGCTCCCCTGGTTGTGGACGTAACTACTGAGTTGCATAACTACCGTAAAAACGGTGACAACATCATGTTCGAAGGCGCGCAAGGTTCACTTCTTGACGTTGACCACGGTACATATCCGTATGTAACTTCTTCGAATACAACTGCTGGTGGCGTAAGCTCTGGTTCAGGTCTGGGTCCATTGCATCTTGATTATGTACTGGGTATTACCAAAGCGTACACAACCCGTGTAGGTGCAGGTCCATTCCCAACTGAGTTGGTGTATGACGCTGCAAATGACACAGGTGATGCGATTGGTAAACACCTCGGTACGATTGGTAATGAATTTGGTGCCTCTACTGGCCGTCAACGTCGTTGTGGCTGGTTCGATGCTGAAATTCTACGCCGTTCAGTCGATGTAAACTCACTTTCTGGTATTTGCCTGACTAAACTTGACGTTCTAGACGGTTTGGAAGAAGTGAAAATCTGTGTAGGCTATGAAGCTGCAGATTCTGGTTGTGTCGGTTCTTCTGATGCGCTTGCATTCGAAACTTTAAAACCGATTTACGAAACTATGCCAGGCTGGTCTGAGTCAACTTTTGGTGCGAAATCACTGGATCAGTTGCCACAAGCTGCATTGAACTATGTAAAACGTCTTGAGCAATTGATTGAATGTCCAATCGACATCATTTCAACGGGTCCAGACCGTGAAGAAACCATCATTCTTCGCCATCCATTCGATGCTTAATTTGTTTTAAGCTTCAATAAAAAAACCCATCTTCGGATGGGTTTTTTTATAGGTTGAAATTATGTAGTTATTTCAAGACTAAAGTTGCATCGGTAATCCGGCGTGATGTGCTTTAACATATCGATATATAAAGAAAGAAAAATGAGCATCAGGATGCAAAAAAATATATCGGCGACCATGTTTTATTCATTATTATTCGCGATGGGCGGGGCACCAACAATTGCCATGATGATTATTCGTGCGCAAACCCAAAATCCTGAGATTATTTATACTGCACTCATTGGTCTCAGCGTCATTATTGCCTGCATTCTGGTGCCTGTTATCTTGCTACAAAATGCTTTTTTATATTTCAAACGTAAAGATGAAATACTTGAACAGAAAATAAAACCTCTCAGTCAGGTGTATCTGGGCTTAAATATTATTTGTCTGATTTACTGGTTAGCGATACAGTACTTGGCTTAAAAATTACATAATTTATAAGAAGATGGAGTAATTATACGTTTAGCTACTGCATGCTTTCCCTTATAATTTTTACAATGTAAATTAAGCTTGAGCTAAGGTAGAGTTAATTATAATGAAGAATAAACTTTTATTAAGTATGGCCACTGCCACAGTGGTGACATTGTCGGGTTGTACTACCATTGCCGATATTGCCGGGGCGGATACTGCGACTTTAAATGCATCTGCCAGCCAAAGCTATAATGCCATGGTGAATGATGCGCGCAATAAAGGTCAGCTGGATACCAGTTCAGCCACATATAAACGTATTAATACCGTGTTTAATCGCTTGAAGCCGATTGCTAACCAAATGAATCAAACCGGTACGCCATTCCAGTGGCAACTGGCTGTACTTAAATCTGACCAGGTCAATGCCTTTGTTGCCCCGGGTGGTAAAGTCGTATTCTACACTGGTATTGTGAATAAACTGAATCTGACTGATGCTGAAATTGCAGCAATTATGGGTCATGAAATGGTACATGCCTTAGAAGAGCACTCTAAGCAGAAAATCGGCGCGCAGGCCCTCACTGACCTGGCCTTGGGAATTGGCCTGAGTGCAGCAGGTGTAGGTCAGGGCGGCGCTGCAGCTGCACAGCTGGGTAGTCAGATCGGGATTGGTTTGCCGTACTCGCGTAATCTGGAAAGTCGTGCTGACCAAGGCGGTTTGATGCTGATGGCGCGTGCAGGCTATAACCCGAATGCAGCCATTACCCTGTGGGAAAAAATGAATAAATTAGAAGGTGGGGGCGGAGTCGCTTTCCTGTCTACGCATCCATCGAATAGCCAGCGTATTGGACAGATGCGTCAACAGTTGCCAGCAGCAATGCAGATTTATAACCAAAACAAATAATCCAATGATTATTCTTTGAAAAAAGATCTTGATGGGATTAAAAGGGCAGGGTATTGATCCTGCCTTTTTTATGGCTCATTTTTTGATGGACATTGTTTGAGTTATTTTTCTTGGCAACAAAAAAGGGCAAAGTTTGCACTTTGCCCTTTATCACACCCGATCAGAAGATCTTAGTGTTGGTGACCACCTGCACCATGTACATGGCCGTGATCTAATTCTTCTTGAGAAGCTTCACGAACAGATACGATTTCAACTTCAAAAGTCAGATCTTGACCAGCAAGTGGGAAGTTAGCATCAACAACAACATTGTCGCCTTCAACTGCTTTAACAGTTACGATTTGCACGCCGTCATCAGTTTGAGCCTGGAACTGCATACCTGCTTGAATATTGTCTACGCCTTGGAACATTTGCGCAGGAACTTCTTGAACTAGGTCTGGATTGTATTCGCCATAACCTTCAGCAGCTGGAACGTTTACAGTGAATTTATCACCTACAGTTTTACCTTCTAGCGCGTTTTCTAATCCTGGGATGATATTACCTGCACCGTGCAAATAGGCAAGTGGTTCACCTTGAGATTGATCGAGAGTTTCACCCTCTGCGTTAGTCAATGTGTAGTGGAAAGAAACCACGTGGTTATTTGCAATAGCAGTCATGTTAATTGATCCATTCAATTTTTTAAGGGTACATCATAAAGTGAAATTGCGTTTTTGTAGACTAAAATTAGCAAAAAAACGCAATTCGACAATTTTATTGACGATTTTTTCATTGATTGGGTCAAATTCTGGAATTTCAATGCAATTTCAGCTTTGGAGATATTTTCCGTGTAACAAAATCTTTTGCGGTTAGAATGCCCGCATGCGCATACCCATGAATGGTTGCCTGATGAATCCGGTACAAGGACACATACATTGATTTGGCGACAAAGCCTTGCACATTGACCTGACCGAGTAATTCCCCAACGGCTTTATTCTGACTTAGGGAAATGAGTGAACCCTTGTCAGAAAATTTAAACATGGGCAAATAGTTTTCCTCATTGATCCGGGCTTTTAAGGCATTGGCCAGAAAGTTGGCCTGCTGGCTGGCGACTTGTGCGCGTGGACCCAATACCGGTTCATCTGCTGCAGGTTGGCAATGTGCACAGTCACCAAAAGCAAAGATGTCTGGATCAGATTTGGTTTGCAGGGTGGAATAGACTTTCAATCGGTGAATATTGTCCTTTTCCATATCTTGTAGTTGCACTAAGACTTCAGGTGCTTTGATACCGGCGGCCCAGACTTTAATCTCGGCATCCAGACTTGAACCATCTGCAAAATAAATCTTGTCTTCATCGACCTTGGCCACCCGATGACCGGTCAAGACTTCAATGCCAAACTTTTCCATTTGTTGCATGGTGTGTTCAGCAACTCTAGGTGAGAGTGCCGTCAGAATGCGATCCGCCGCTTCAATTAAGGTGATTTTTACTTTTTTCGGGTCAACCTTGTTTAAACCATATTTAAAGAAATTATGTTTGGCTTCTACCAGCTCCGCTGCCAGTTCTACTCCGGTTGCTCCGGCACCAATAATCGCGATATTCAGTTCACGATTCGAAGCTTCATGCTGTGCGTTCAGATAGAGATGCAACATGTCCTGCTGAAAAACATCCGCCTGTTTACGGCTGTCGAGAAAATGACAGAACTGTCTTACCCCTTCGGTATTAAAATCATTCGAGGTAGAACCCAAGGCCAGTACCAGTGTGTCATAGGAAATATGCTGGTTTTTCTTGGATTGGGCTGTTTTGGAGAAATATTCTGTTTCGACCAGAATCTGTTTGGCTTCACGATCTAGTCCTGTGAATGTACCCAAGACAAATTCATAATGATGTGCTGCTGAATGAGCAAAATAATTGGTTTCTTCTTGATGTGGATTTAAGGTACCTGCAGCCACTTCATGCAGCAGCGGTTTCCAGATATGTGTCAGTTTTTGATCGACCAGAATAATCTGGGCCTTACCGCTTTTACCCAAGCTATCACCCAACTGAGTCGCCAGTTCCAGACCACCGGCACCGCCACCCACAATCACGATTTTATGTGCTGTCATATATGATTAACCTGTTTATTTTTTTAATAAAAATAAGAGAAATAGAAAGAAAATATACTATGGCATGGGCCAGATCGCGTCTTGGTTAAAATTGTTATACACATTACAAAACGTAGCAATTCTGTGAGGGCAGGTAAGTTTCCCTGTCTTGAGGGTGTGAGGCAGGGAGAAAGGAAAATCTGCCAGAAGATCAGCGAAAAAATCTTCTGGCTTAAAGAACAGTTAACTTGACAGCTAGCGCTATTATTTATTTAGAGGATAAAGCTTTACGCTTGGTGTAGAGTCTGAAAAGAAAGTAAATAAACCTTGCAGCCAGCTAAAGAATTTCTGAAACAGGTTAGCTTCTTCAATTTCGACATGATCTTCAATCAGGATAGTACGGATTAACTGGTTATTTTGATAGACCTGAATGGTTGCCAGAGGCATGATAGTCGCCAAGGGCGCAATGAGCTCAGATGCCTTTACTTCCACACTGATATGAGTCTGGGTTTCTTGTAAAGGTTCGATACTTCTTAAAATGCCATCACCAGTATTCAGCATAATACGTTGATTGGTCTGGTCGAATTGATTCAGGTCGATACTATACCCCTGATCATATAAAGAGGTGGTAATAATCTGCGGTTGCTTGGTCTGCACCTTAAACATTTTTAAGGTTGATTTGATTACAGGCAGCTCAGCCAGTAGCTGTTTATCTTTGATCGCTACTTCATTGCGGGTATAGGTATAGGCCAGATTCATCAGCTTATGCGATACTTCAGCGCGTTTTGCCGCACTTTTAGTACCCAGTACTACCACAATCAGACGTCGGTTCGGCATTTCAAGATCTGCCGTGACACGATTGGCCGTCAGCGCCAGGTTGTAGCCTGCTGCACGGGTAAAACCGGTTTTTAAACCATCCACCGTAGGATCTACCTGAAGCACACGGTTGGTTGCGCGATGAAAATGTCGGTTATAGGTAAAGCTTGGCTGTTTGGAATAATACAGATAATCCGGAGTTTCATTGACGACTGCCATAGATAGTCTGGCCAAATCTGCGGCAGTAGAATAATGTTCAGGCATGGTAATACCTGCCGGATTCTGGAAATTGGTATGCTGCATGCCCAGCATTTTGGCTTCCTGATTCATGCGTTCAACAAACTGCGGAATACCACCCGAAATTTTCTCAGCCAGCGTGACTGCAGCATCATTGGCAGACATGATAATTAAGCCCGCCAGAAGCTGATCGACTGAAATCTGATCACCTTCTTTCAGGTACATCTGTGACTCATCCCACATCACAGTTTTCACCACAGAAGTCGCGGTTAAAACTTCATTTTTATTTAATTTTCTGGCCTCAATTTCCTTCAAGGCAATATAAGCCACCATCATTTTGGTTAGCGAGGCCGGAGCACGCTGAACATCAGCATTGTGCTCGGCAATAACTTGACCAGATTGTGAATCCAGAATGGTCCAGGCTTCAGCTTCAACGCTTTCAGGCACAATATTGAGTAGGGCAGCATGGGAAAATGCAGAAATAAATAAACTGAAAACCGCAATCAGTGAGATGATGTATTTCAATGGTGTTCCTTGATAACCCGCTGGGTGTTGAACGATTTAATTTTCACGCATGCTATGCCTTTTTTATACAGATAGCTAGTCGTAAATGTAGACAAATAAGACAGCTAAACCATCCTGGCTTAAAAAATGCTAAGCTAAGCTATATCTCATTTATTTTAATTTTATATCGTCTATTATGTTGCATTATCAAATCGAATTTGACGATTATCGTCAGCATCTTATTCACGTAACTGTTCGCTTTCTTGCTGATCCGACGCAAGTCTTGTCATTGCCGACCTGGATTCCAGGAAGCTATCTGATCCGGGAATTTTCCAAACATATTGAAGCGGTCAAGGCTTATGATGAAGATGGGCGCCAGCTACAAATCCAGAAGTTTGAAAAGAATAAATGGCGTTTATTCAACACCGATCATGAGCTGATTACGGTGGAATATGATGTCTATGCCTATGACCTGTCCGTTCGTGGTGCATACGTGGATCAAAATCGTCTCTACGTGAACCCGGCTTGTGCATGTCTGGGGCTGGAAGGTCAGGAAAATAAAGAAATTGAACTGGAAATCTTCCTGCCAGATGAATTAAAGCATTTCCAATTGGCAACCGGCATGCAGGCCAAAAGTCTGGTCAAAGGCCGTTTCACGCTGAAAGCTAAAAACTATGCCGAACTGATTGATGCGCCATTTGAGCTGGCAGAACAAACCCGTTTCAGTTTTGAAGCAAATGGTATTCCACATGAATTTGTAGTGTCCGGTAAACACGCCATGAATGCTACGCGTATGCAGCAGGACATTGAAAAAATCTGTCGTACAGAAATTTCCATGTTTGGTTCAGCACCGTTTGCGGACTATACTTTTATGACGATGGCAACCGGCAACAGCTATGGGGGGCTGGAACATCCGAACTCGACCAGCCTGATTACACCACGCGATGACTTGCCGAAAGCCAATGAACCTGAAGAACCTTCAAAAGATTATCAGCGTTTCCTCGGCTTATGTAGCCATGAATATTTCCATTCATGGTTGGTGAAGTTTATTCGACCTGAAAACTTCGTGAACTATGATCTAAACAGAGAAGGCTATACGTCTTTGCTGTGGATCTTTGAAGGCTTTACTTCCTATTACGATGATTTGATTTTGCTGCGTAGCGGCGTGATTAATCAGGAATCATATATTGCTTTGTTAAAAGCACAGATTGACCGTTATTTGCAGAATCCGGGACGTGCGATTCAGTCAGTGTCTGAATCCAGTTTTGATGCCTGGGTGAAATTCTACCGTCAGGATGAAAACTCCAATAATGCCGGAACCAGCTATTACAACAAAGGTTGTCTGGTAGCACTTTGTCTGGACTTGGGACTGCGTTTACGTGGTTCAAGTCTGGATGCCTTAATGCGCCGTTTGTATGAAAATGCGCAAAATGGTATTCAGGTGCACGAACGGACAATCTTTGAATTATGCAAAGAACTGACAGGTGATGATTGGTCAGAACAGATTAATCACTTGATCAATACGACAGATGAACTGCCGCTGGATCAGCTCTTACCTGAGTTTGGTATTGGTTATAGCCTGAAAAATGACAAGTCTTTGCCATTTGGCTTAAAGCTGGCAGATAAGCCGGAAGGCGTACTGGTTCAATCTGCGCGTCGTGATGCTGTGGCTGTACAGGCCGGTCTTTCTGCCAATGACGTGATTATTGCGATTGACGGTCTAAAAGCCACGACCAAGCTTCTCGAAAGCTATGCAAAACAGAACGGTAGTTTTACAGTATACGCGTTCCGTCGAGATGAGCTGATGACTTTTGAAGTTCAGGCAGGCGGTTCTAAACTGACCGAAGTTGAACTGAAAGTTGAAGATCAGGCCAAAGCTGAAAAGTGGCTTAAAGCTTAATTCAATTTCAAACTTTAAAACCGATGCTTAGGCATCGGTTTTTTTATTGACTAAATATCAACATGATATTTATTTAATGAGCAGTCAGGAAATTCCATTGAATTTAGCTTGCGATTTAATGATGCTGATTCCTCATTTGAATATCATAAAATGCTAGTACGACCATTATTGGCTTTGCGTTCTGCTATAGCAGTCAATGTATCGCAAAGACATCTTGGTCCTGATTAAACATCCGGTTAACTTGCTGATCCAATACAAATCTCCTTTTTTGAATACATTTTATTTTTTAGATCACTAAATATGAATCGTAAATGGCATTTCAATAAAAGAATAACAAGAAAAAAAAGGAAGGCCCAAAGAGGGTGGGCCTTAAGTGGGAGAGCTTAGTTGCCGCGATAGGTTGAATAACCATAGGGGCTTAATAGCAGCGGGATATGATAGTGATTGACTGAGCCATCTACTTCAAAAATCACCGGTACTTCCGGGAAAAAGCTGTTTTGCTTTTGGGTTTTAAACCAGTCACCAGTTTTAAAAGTCACTTTGTAGATTCCTTTATCAAAGGTTTTATTCTCTGGGTACAGTGCTGTGATACGACCCTGAGGATTGGTCCTTGCTTGTGAAAGCTGTACCCATTTGCCATTTTTCTGTGTTTCCAGCGTCACTTCTACATTTGGAGAAGGCAAGCCATTTTCCAGATTCAGCACGTGTACACTCAGCGGATTCTGGGCAAAAGAAAGAGTTGCTGCAGTAGTGGCAAGAGTCGCGATTAAGATTTTTTTCATGTTGTGTTCCTCGTTGGAATGACGGAATAATGTTTAATCAAAGGAATAAAAAATTACTAATTAAAAGATATCAAAGCTGCTTTAAGGTGGTTTGAATGCCGCTATTAGCACATTGATGATCCTGTGCTGAGCCGCCTGCACCTGCGACGCCTACTGCGCCTACAATCTGGTTTTGGTAAATGACAGGGACACCACCACCCAGTAATAGCAATTCAGGCAAGCTATTCAGATTCTGTGCATCCGGATTTTTCTGGGCATTGCGCATAAAATCCAGTGTGCTGGTTTTAGTTGAATACGCGGTGAAAGCTTTCCGTTCCGCTGCAATCAGGTTGTGAATGCCGACAGATTCATGGCGCTGGCTGGCCAGCAGGTTGCCACCCTGATCTAGAATAACGACTGCCGCCGGCTTGGCCTGTTGCTGACAAGCAAGCATGACGTTGCTGGCCATGAGCTTTGCTACTTCTAGCGACATGACTGGCGCCGTTTTAAATTCTGCATGCGCCACTGAGCTGAGTAGTAATACGCTGCTGAGCAAGGTCAGGGTTGTGTTGGCGATTGAAATTTTCATGGTTATCTTTCATGCAATTGGCTACTGGGGCTATCTTAGAAAAAAATCCGCCAGTGCAGCATGACAATCAGATTACCAATTTGTAATCTAGAACTAGCTAAAAACAGCTAAACTACTGACATGCATATTTTAATTGTAGAAGATGAAGTCAAGATTGCTGAATATCTGGCAAAAGGACTGAATGAGTCAGGTTATAGTACGGCCATCGCAGAAAATGGCGTGCGTGCATTATCGTGTTTGCAGCAACAGTCTTTTGATCTGGTGCTGCTTGATGTGATGCTGCCGGACCTGGACGGCTGGCAGGTATTACACACCCTGCGAACTTTTAGCCAGATTCCGGTATTAATGCTCACTGCACGTGATCATGTGCTAGATCGGGTTAAAGGACTGGAGCTTGGTGCCGATGATTATCTGACCAAGCCTTTTTCCTATATTGAATTACTGGCCCGAATCAAAAGTCTGTTGCGCCGTGTGCCGCGTCTGGAGCAGGAGGCCTATCAGGTTTCAGATCTGGTATTGAACCGCTTAAAGCATGAGGTTTACCGTAACGGACAAAAGATCGACTTGAGCCAGAAAGAATTTGCGCTGTTGCAATTGTTAATGGAACATCAGGGACAGGTGATGACCCGGAGCCAGATTGCGTCCATGGTCTGGAATATTAATTTTAATACTGATACTAATGTGGTGGATGTGGCTATTCGCAGGCTGCGTAGCAAAATTGATGATCATTACACGCCAAAACTGATCCATACCGTACGTGGCATGGGTTATAAGCTAGATGAATGTCCATGAAAAACCCAGTGTTATTGCCGTTGGCAACACGTTTAAGTATTGCATTTGCACTGGTGTCTTGCGTGGTGTTTCTGAGTGTGGCGTTGCTGTCTTATCAAAATATGCAACAGATGATTCAGACCCAGCAGGATCAGGCGCTGGCCGCTCGTATTTCCCGGATTGAGATTTTTCTTGAAGATGCCCAGAGTTTCAAACTTCTGGTCCAGCATCCCAAATTATATGAAAATATGCTGGGACAGGAAGATAATTTACTGTTGCTGCAGCATCAAAAAAGTCGTCTGATCGAAATCAATCCTTTGCAGGTTCATATTCCGGCATTGCATTATTCCTCCAAATTACAGTTTCAGAATAATCAGGCTGAACATCCTTCAACACGTCTGGCTTTTAAACAGGTGCAGTTTGAGGGTCGCAGCTACCAGCTGGTAGCAGGTAAACAGTTGGCAGAAGGACAAAGGGCACTGGCAACCTATTTATCAAAGCTGGTGCTCTATAGTCTGCTTGGTATATTGCTCTCGACCTTTATGGCCTGGCTGGCTGGACGCTATATTCTAAAGTCAATGCGTCAGCTGATGCTGGCGACAGCACAGGTCAATATTCAGCAGCCCAATCAGCACATTGATGTTCAGAGTAATACGCTGGAGGTGCAAGAGCTGAGTCAGGCCATGAACGATATGCTCGGTAATATTCAGTCTGCATATCAGCAGTTGGCACGTTTTTCTGAGGATATTTCGCACGAACTTCGCACGCCATTAAACAATCTAATCGGGCAAACACAGATTCTGTTATCGCGGCCGCGCGAGCTTGCTGAACTGGAAAATCTGCTCTATTCCAACCTAGAAGAATATGAACGTCTAAGCCAGATGATTGAAAGCATGCTGTTTATCGCGCGGGTAGAGCATGGTGGATTTACGGTTGAAAAACAGCATTTCAATCTGAATGAGATGCTGCAAGAATTACTTGAGTACTTCAGTTTTCTGGCTGAAGAAAAGCAGATGCATTTAAAAATTAATGTTCCATCAGATTTAAGTCTGACTGCCAGCACCGCATTATTACAGCGCGCAGTTGCCAATCTGATCAGCAATGCCATTACTTATGGTCAGCCGGGGAGTGAGATTAGTGTGTCGGCACAGCGACTGAACCATAGCATTAAAATATCGGTGCTGACGCCAGAGGTATGGATTGCAGATGAGCATCATCCGCATTTATTTGAGCGTTTTTACCAGATAGATGACAGCCGACATGAAAAAGCCCAGACGGGTGGTCTGGGCCTTGCCATTGTGCAGTCGATTATGCAGCTCCATCAGGGGGGAGCAACTGTAGAAAATACGCCGTCTGGCGTGGTATTTAGCCTGTCACTACCTGATGAATAGGCTGAGCTTTAACCACGACCCCGGCCACGACCACGTGGTGCCTTGGTATTTGGACGAGTAGTACCATTGGTGCGACGTTTCGGCTTTTCGCTTTCGTCCATTTGCCAGATGCGTTTGGTGCCAGACTTTTTCACGGAACCATCTTTGTTCTTGCGAACGATTGGTTTGCCACCCGTACCCCCCGGCTTCTTCACATAAGAACGTGAACGATATGGTTCTTCAGCAGGGATATTCTGGAAGTCAGGGTAAAGTAATGGCTCAATTTCTCTGGTCTCACCCGGCTGCAATCCCATACGAACCAAATCAATCTCACCAATTTTGGTACGGATCAAACGTAAGGTCGGGAAGCCGACAGCAGAAGTCATGCGACGAACCTGACGGTTACGACCTTCACAGATGGAAATCTCAACCCAAGACGTCGGAACAGAGGCACGGAAACGAACAGGAGGATTACGCTCCCACAACCATTCCGGTTCAGACACTTTTTCAGCACGTGCAGGAAGCGTCATGCCATCTTTCAGCTCAACACCTTTACGAAGCTGTTCAAGGGCCTCGTCAGTGATATCACCTTCAACCTGCACCATATAAGTTTTAAACTTTTTATTGGCAGGATTGGTGATATATTGGTTGAGACCACCGTGATCGGTGAGAAAAACCAGACCTTCTGAGTCCATGTCCAAACGGCCAGCAAGACGCAGATCTTTGTCGTTGACGAAATCGGCCATGGTAGGATGCTTTTCATCCGGACGGAATTGGGAGAGGACGTCATAAGGTTTGTTTAGAATGACGATTTTCATAGGAAATAACTTCTATAATTACATTAATTTAAAAAATGTAGAGGTTTATTTAAAAGGGAAACTTTGTTATTTCCCGTATAAATCTCAAAAACAACAAATCTGGATTAGAATATTATGCGTTAAGAACAGCTGAAAGTATTGCCTAATTGGCAATTATTTAAGATTTGTCAGCGGCATTAGGGAGAATACTAATAATGGGATATCAAAAAATCGTAGTACCTGTGGATGGTACCAAAATTACCGTAAATGCAGACCTTTCACTCAACGTACCAAATAATCCAATTATCCCATTTATTGAGGGGGATGGAATTGGTGTTGATATTACACCAACAATGCAGGCTGTGGTAGATGCTGCTGT
Source organism: Acinetobacter sp. SFA (assembly GCF_001647535.1). Taxonomy (NCBI): domain Bacteria; kingdom Pseudomonadati; phylum Pseudomonadota; class Gammaproteobacteria; order Moraxellales; family Moraxellaceae; genus Acinetobacter; species Acinetobacter sp. SFA. Next base: position 59,704 of record NZ_LSZI01000006.1, read on the forward strand.
GCAAAAAGCATACGCCGGGAAGCGTTCCATCGAATGGATGGAGGTCTACTGCGGTGAAAAAGCTAATAAAATTTATGGCATTTATATGCCTGAAGAAACTCTGGAAGCGCTGCGAGATTATGTGATATCTATTAAGGGTCCACTGACTACGCCAGTCGGTGGGGGGATTCGTTCCCTGAACGTGGCATTACGCCAGGAACTGGATTTATATGTCTGTGTGCGTCCGGTACGCTGGTTTGAAGGTGTACCGTCACCGGTACATCATCCGGAACTGACCGACATGGTCATTTTTCGTGAGAATTCAGAAGATATTTATGCCGGAATTGAATGGAAAGCAGATTCTCCCGAAGCAAAAAAAGTGATCAAGTTTCTGAAACAAGAAATGGGTGTAACCAACATTCGTTTTGAAGACAATTGTGGGATCGGGATCAAGCCTGTCTCCAAAGAGGGTAGCCAGCGACTGGTGCGTAAAGCTATCCAGTTTGCTATTGAGAATGACAAGCCGAGTGTGACCTTGGTACACAAAGGCAATATCATGAAATACACTGAAGGGGCGTTTAAAGAATGGGGCTATGAAGTTGCGCTAGAACGTTTTGGTGGAGAGCTTTTGGATGGTGGACCGTGGGTTAAAATCAAAAATCCAAGAACAGGTAAAGACATTATTATTAAGGATGTCATTGCCGATGCTTTCTTGCAGCAAATCTTGATGCGTCCGGCAGATTATTCCGTGATTGCCACACTGAACTTAAATGGTGATTATATTTCTGATGCGCTTGCTGCGGAAGTCGGGGGAATCGGGATTGCACCAGGTGCCAATATTGGCGGTTCGATTGCAGTCTATGAAGCAACCCACGGGACAGCGCCTAAATATGCCGGACAAGATAAGGTGAATCCAGGCTCGATTATTCTGTCTGCAGAAATGATGCTGCGCGATATGGGCTGGACAGAAGCTGCCGACCTGATCATTAAGGGTATTTCAGGGGCAATTGCGGCAAAAACGGTGACCTATGATTTCGAGCGCCTGATGCCAGGTGCAACTTTACTTCGTTGTTCTGAGTTTGGTCAGGCCATCATTGACAACATGGATGCTTAAAACTGTAATTTATAAATCAAAACCTGCATTAACTGCGGGTTTTTTTATAGCTGCTTTTTCACTAAAAGTTTAAGTGATTTTAGCTGAAAGTTAAAATGGGTATCAGGCTGCAAATTTATGTAAGAAGTGTAATAAGCCCCAAAATGATTCGCTCATAGCTGAATGACTTAGTGAAATTTGTATTACATTAACGTATTTGGATACAGCTCAGCGATTGGCTTATTTTGTATACACGGTACAGTAATGAATGGAACTTCCAGTGATATAGAGACGGTTCTCTAAAGGAGTATATAATGGCGAAAACTAGAGCGAAGCATAAGCAGGTCCAGCAAAAAGACAAGCAGAACAATGCTCAGAACGAAGAGCAACAACAGCAACAACAACCATCGAAACCATCTCGCGCAAAAAAACGCAGGTAATCTCTTTTTTAACCTAAATAACAAAGCCCTCATTTGAGGGTTTTGTTATTTAAAAGCTTATATAAAATCATCACTAAAAATAACAGGATTATGATTTTAAATTAGGCGGTTGTGATTAAGATAAAAGTCATTTATTTAATTAGATGCGAATATTGGTGAAATTTCTTTGGATTATAAGCTTACTGTTGTCTATGGGGTTTTTACTGACGGCCTGTCAGCCACCGCCGTCAGGTCAGGCAGCGGGATGGAAAAGCCCATATCTATATTGGCAATTACAAAGAACCGAGTTAGAAGCGCCGCTACAGATTCCGGTGGAAGGGGTTAGAGTCGGCCAAATCAATGATACCTGGGGAGCAGCACGTAGTGCTGGTCGCAAACATGAAGGTACAGATATTTTTGCCAAACGTGGTACACCTGTATTTAGTGCGACTCAAGGTATTGTAGGGAAGATTGGGACCAATAATCTGGGTGGAAAAATCATCTGGGTGACCGGTCCAAATATGAGCCAACATTATTATGCACATCTGGACGATTATGCAGAACATATTCAGGAAGGTGACTGGGTTGAGGCAGGTGAAGTCATTGCTTATGTGGGTAATACGGGTAATGCTAAAAATACCCCGCCGCATTTACATTATGGGATTTATTTAGGGGGGCAAGGGGCTACCAATCCGTATCCTTATTTGGTACCTTCTCCTTGAGTAGAATCTGGCTGAATGTGTTTGTTGGTTTTGAGTCTGGAGAAACCTGTATACCAGAATAGTTGCATTGTTCCCAATAAAAGGACAAATGCAGCCAATATAAACTGCTGATGGTAGCTTAATCCCAGATACTGTAGCGCACTGAAACTAAGACCACCGATCAGCTGAACAGCGGCAAAACATAAGGTGGCAATACTCCAGAGTTTTTTATAAGCCAATCCATACAGTTGTAGAATGGTGTAAGAGGTCAGGAAGACCACAGCGGGATTTAGCATCCCGGTAAAAAAGGAAGAGCTAAAAGTGAGTAAGGGATAGGCATCTAGAGTCGCAATAAAAATGGCCATAATATAAAGGCTATAAAGAATTTTCAGTGCAGCAAAATTACCCCATTTTCTGGCCAGTGCATAAGCACTCAAAGCACCCAAGGCACTGCCGAGTCCATACAGAATCCAGTTGAAATTAATCCAGAACAAGCTCAATCCCAACTGCTGGCTTAAATAATCAATCCAGAAGAGTGAATGCGGTATATAGGCGAATGCACTACAGGCGTAGACCGTCAATAAACTATAAAAAATACTATTCAGAGGGAGATGAGCGGTAACAGCAGGTGCCTGTAGAGAAAGATAGGGTTTAAACTGCTGTAGTAGTAAGCTTAAAACAATAGACATAAGCAGGGCAAAGCCCCACAAGATCAGCCATGCAGTCTGGATGGAAATTTGATCCAGATAAGGCAGAAACAGGGTTGCAACTAAAACACCTACTCCAATTCCGCTAAAACCAATAAAGTTGATTTTAAGACGGTCTTGAAGTTCACAGCATTGCGCGACCACACTCGGCGATAAGATCATCATTAGTCCACCGCTGATCCCGGAAATAATCCGCCAAGCGATATACCATGCTTCAGAAAAACCAGAAAATGCACAGCACATCAGGCTGAACATGCCGGCAAAGGCTGAAATTTGAATATAAGTGCTCATACTCCGGTCTTGAGGCAGGCGCATGGCGGTAAATGCGCCGATCAAATAGCCCAGCAAATTGGCACTGCCCAAGAGACTGGCAAAATCTGTACTCCAGCCAAAGGCTTCGCGTGTACCAGGTAACAGGGCGGTATAAGAAAAACGAAGAATACCAATACCTAAGCACATGCTAAGACAGAGGAGTAGGCTGAGTTTTATTGTATTTGAGGACATCCGTGTACTCATAGAATTTTATATTTGGTCAAAAAATAACATGAATTTTTATGGTTGAGGAGGAATTGCCCGTTAAGAAACCCTGGAGTACAGAAATTTGTGCAAGAAAACCGCCAGGCTTTTTAAAATGTATAAGTTAAAACCTGAACTTTTCAAAAAAGTAAAAAAAACCGCATTTAAAAATGCGGTTTTTTATATCGTCTGGTGCCGGAATTAACGCATCTTGGCCAGGAAACGGCCAACACGCGTAATAGCTTCACGCAGTTCATTTTCAGCCGGCAGGAATACTACACGGAAATGATCCGGTGTCGGCCAGTTAAAGCCTGTACCTTGAACCAGAAGTACTTTCTCTGCGCGTAACAAATCCAGCATCAGTTTTTCATCGTCCTGAATTGGATACACATTCGGATCCAGTTTCGGGAAGCAGTACATTGCACCTTCAGGCTTGACACAAGATACCCCGGGGATCTCGTTCAGCATTTCCCAGGCAATGTTGCGCTGTTCATATAAACGCCCACCTGGACGAATCAGGTCGTTAATGGACTGATAACCGCCCAGCGCAGTCTGAATCGCATATTGTGCCTGATGATTGGCGCACAGGCGCATCGACGCCAGCATATCCAGACCTTCGATATAATCTGCTGCACGAGACTTGTCACCAGTGATTGCCATCCAGCCCGAACGGTAACCGGCAATACGATACGCTTTAGACAAGCCGTTAAATGATACGCAAAGTTGATTACCTGCCAAGGCAGCCACAGCAACATGCTCGATCCCATCGTAGACAATTTTGTCATAGATTTCGTCAGCAAATAAAATCAGGTCATATTTCTTGGCCAAGTCGACGATTTGTTGCAAGACATGACGTGGGTAAACCGAACCAGTCGGGTTATTCGGGTTAATAATCACAATGCCGCGGGTATTCGGCGTGATTTTGCTTTCCATGTCGGCAATATCTGGATACCAGTGATTTTCTTCATCACATTTATAGTGAATCGCTGTACCACCAGACAGATTCACTGCTGCCGTCCAGAGCGGATAATCTGGCATCGGAATCAGCATTTCATCGCCATCATCCAGAAGGCCTTGCATGGCCATTACGATCAGTTCCGATACCCCATTACCGACATAGACGTCATTGACGTGCATATCCAGAATACCTTTTTGCTGGTAATACTGGCAGATGGCCTTACGCGCCGGGAAAATCCCTTTGGAATCGGTATAGCCAATCGCATTTGGCAGGTTTAAAGCTACATCATTGATAATTTCTTGCGGCGCTTCAAAGCCGAATGGGGCAGGGTTACCAATATTTAATTTAATGATTTTATGGCCAGCTTCTTCCATCTCTATGGCCGCTCGTAACACAGGTCCGCGAATGTCGTAGCAAACATGATCAAGCTTGGATGATTTCTTGATTTCGCGAGGGGATTGGATAGTGTTCGGCATTTTGATGTTCTCGGATGGAGTGGAGGTCACTTTTGCATAACGATATAAATAACTTTTAAATGTCTCAGTTGTGACTAGATCGAGATGGTGATCATCGCGGAGTAGTGCAACAATTTTCTCATGCGTAAATCCAAGCTGTTGATACTGTTTGATCACAGGCAGCAGATTTTTAAAAATTACGCTCTTCTTTTGCGACATTTTTTAATCCTGAGCAAATTTAAAACTAAGGATATCACTAAATTTGCTCACATAGAATCATTTAATACATAAATTGCTTACTTATATATTTTGCATTTGCTTACTTTTTGCTTTTATGGGCATTATTATCTTTTGTAAAATATTGAATAAAGACTAGAATTTTTAAAATGAATCACGTAAATATAGGATTATCCTATTTTAAATAGCAAGATAAAAAGGTGCGTAAGCATGGGAAAACTCAATAAAACAGACCGTGAGTGGCAAAGAGAGTTATCACCTGAGGAATTTCGCATTACCCGCGAGAAAGGCACAGAGCCGGCATTTACTGGAAAATACTGGAATACTAAGCAAGATGGAACCTATGTTTGCCGTTGCTGTGGCACCCCGCTGTTCTCATCAGAGACCAAGTATGACAGCGGCTGTGGCTGGCCAAGCTTCTACCGTCCTATCAGCAATTCAGTAGTAGAAGAATTACCTGATACTTCACATGGAATGGTCAGAACCGAAATTGTTTGTCATCATTGTGACGCACATTTAGGGCATGTTTTTCCGGATGGTCCGGAACCGACAGGCTTACGTTATTGTGTCAACTCGGCTTCTCTAGATCTAGAAACACAAGAAAAAAATGATGAGGAAACCTATCCATGACTAACATTTATCAGTTTGAAGCTGAATTGTTAAATGGCAAAAGCAAGGCGCTTGCGGATTATGAAGGCAAGGTACTTTTGATTGTCAATACAGCGAGTAAGTGTGGTTTTACCCCCCAGTTTTCAGGATTGGAAAAACTCTACGAAAAATATAAAGATCAAGGTCTGGAAATTTTAGGCTTTCCATGTAACCAGTTTGGTGGTCAAGATCCAGGTTCTAATGAACAGATTGGTGAATTTTGCCAGAAAAATTACGGGGTATCTTTCCCGATGTTTTCCAAGGTGGACGTCAAAGGCCCTGAGGCACATGCTATTTTTCGCTATTTGACCAATAATTCCAAAGGTATTTTAGGCAATGGGATTAAATGGAATTTTACCAAGTTCCTGATCGGACGTGATGGCAAGGTATTGAACCGTTTTGCTCCGACCACCAAGCCTGAAGATCTTGAAGATGAAATTGCCAAAGTATTGTAATGATTAGCATCATTTTCTCAGTATGAGATAAAAATAGAACTCATCTGATTTCAATTAAAAACCCACTTTAAACCAGTGGGTTTTTTAGTTTTGATCAAAACTTAGAGGATAGCTTTCAGCCGTCGAATAACCTCTTCACATTGCGCCAGATCGGCTACGAGTGCTAGACGTACATGATTTTCACCCGGATTGCCCTGTTCGGTATCGCGGGATAAATAGCGACCCGGAAGAACTTTAATATGTGCTTCTTCCATCAGGCGTTTAGCAAAGGCTTCATCGTTGTCGACTTTTAACCAGTAGTAGAAGCCGGCATCTGGCTTTTTCAATGGCAATAAATGTCCGAGTTCCTGTTGAAATAAATCAAACTTGGCCCGGTATTGCACCCGGTTTTCTTCCACATGCGCTTCATCATCCCAGGCAGCAATCGACGCCAGTTGATGTTGAACCGGCATCGCCGCGCCGTGGTAAGTACGATATTGCAAATAAGGTTTTAACAGATTCGCGTCACCAGCAACAAAACCTGAACGCATGCCCGGGAGGTTAGAACGTTTAGACAGTGAATGGAACACCACACAGTTTTTATAGTTATCCCGACCGATTTCAGCACAAACTTCCAGTAAACCTACAGGTGCCTGATCAAACCACAGTTCCGAATAGCATTCGTCTGAAGCAATCACAAAGTTGTATTGATCCGACAGGGCAATCAGTTTTTTAAACTGTTCTTTCGACAGCACTGCACCGGTTGGATTGCCCGGGGTACAGACAAATAATAGTGCGGTCTTTTCCCAGACTTCTGCCGGAACAGCATCAAAATCACCAAGGTAATTGTTCTCCTCAGTACAGTTGATGAAATAAGGTTTGGCACCTGCGAGCAGTGTTGCACCTTCATAAATCTGGTAAAACGGATTCGGCATGACCACATAAGGTGCCTCTTCACGATTCACCAAAGCCTGTACAAACGAGAAAATCGCTTCACGCGTACCGGAAACAGGCAGGATATTGCTGTCTGCACTGATGCTATTTAGCTGAAAACGGCGCGTCAGCCATTGGGCGATACTTTCACGTAGCTCCGGCAAGCCTTTGCTGTTTGGATACGTCGACAAATGCTTGAAATTATCAATAATGGCTTGTTTCACAAACTCCGGTGCAGGATGCTTTGGTTCGCCAATCGACAGGGGAATTAATGGCATATTAGCAGGCTGGATATCCGCAAAAAGCTGATTTAACTTTTCAAACGGATAAGGATGCAGTAGAGACAAGCTAGAGTTCATGAATGTGTTACCGAGCAAAATGTTAGTGTTGGCCGCTGACCTGATGTGAAGCCTCATCCAGGGCAGCTTTGAGCGCAGCTGCAAATTCCTGAGACTCCGTTGGGGTCATTGGTATACCATTCTTTTTGGTGACAAAGAATATATCTTCGGCACGTTCGCCAAGTGTGGCAATTTTGGCAGAGTGGATATCCAGGCCTTGCATCATAAATAAACCACCGATTTTGGCAAGTAAACCAGGGTGATCGAGGGTGGCAATTTCAACCATATTTTGATTCAAGGCAGGATTGATACTGATATCGACTGTATTTTCAATATCGAAATGACGTAATTGACGTGGGATCCGGCGCTGCATCAAGCCCGGATATTCATCTGAATGACTTAAGGCATCTTTTAGGGCTTCAATGACTGTGGCTTCGCGTTCTGGATCGGTCAATAAGGTACCAAAACGGTCGAGTACTACATAGGTGTCCAGACTGAAGGCTTTGGTGGCAGTAATAATCCGTGCGTCTTGTACATCCAGGTTCATACGATCCAGAATAGCCACCGTGGTGGCAAACAGGTTGGGTTGATCCTGCGTATAAATGAAGATCTGTACCGCATCCTGGGCGTAATTACGATGTGCCCGCATCAGCACCAGCGGGGCAGGATTGTCGCCGTGCTGTAAAATGGCACGGGTATGCCAGGCAATTTCATCTGCTGTTTCTTTGAGGAAATAGTCATCACCAAGTTCCTGCCAGACTTTTTCGACCTCATCCAGTGAGAAGTCCTGAACCAGAAGTTCACTGGCTGCAAATTTGGTATCTTCAATCAGCATTTGATAATCAACCGGACGGCCCAGACCAGAACGGATTACGTCACGTGCTTGAGTATATAGTTGACGCATTAACGAGGCGCGCCAGGTATTCCACAGCTTCGGATTGGTGGCATTAATATCGGCTACCGTCAGGGTGTATAAATAATCCAGATGCTCCATGTCGCCCATTTTTTCGGCGAACTCCTTGACCACATCCGGATCGGAAATATCTTTTTTCTGGGCGGTGACAGACATTACCAGATGATTCTGGATCAGCCAGGCCACCAGGTTACTTTCGCGTTCGGTAAAGCCGTGACTACGGCAGAACTTGATCGCATCGCTGGCGCCGAGTTCACTGTGATCACCACCGCGACCTTTGGCAATATCATGAAAAATTGCTGCCAGATAGACGATGTCACGACGGGTCAGACGCTGGAATACTGAACTGACCACCGTGAATTCTTTGGCAAATTCAGGTTCTTTAAAGCGGTTTAAATTACGTAGCAACAATAAAGTATGCGCATCGACCGTATAGATGTGGAACAGATCATATTGCATCAGCCCCATAATCTGACCAAAGGCCGGAATATAATTTCCGAGCACACCGTAACGCTTCATGGCGACCATGGTGTCGTACAGCCGATGCGGTGAGCGGATAATTGCCATGAACAGCGCTTGATGCACTGGATTATCACGAAAATCCTGATCAATACGTTTTCCAGCCAACGTTAGCAGGCGTAAGGTACGCGCACGTATGCCTTCGATCTCGGGACGATTGGCCAACAGATAGAAAATTTCCAGAATTGCGCTTGGATTTTCTGAGAAAATCTTGTGATGCTGGACAGCCAGTTTGCCATCGACCAGTTTGAAATTTTCATTAATTTCTTCAATCTGGCGTTCATATTGCGGCAAACGCGGGGTAATCACCGATTCGTTGAAATAAGCCAGCAACATTTCGTTCAGCGTCGATACCTGCTGTGCAGTGCGATAATAACGCTTCATGAACTGTTCGATAGGATAATTTGGGTGATGGTCTTCTTCACGCACATAGCCGAACTTGGCTGCAATATCACGTTGATAATCAAATAATAAGCGGTTTTCATCGCGCTTGGTCAAGCGGTGCAGATGATGGCGGATTTCCCAGAGGAAACTTTCTGCTTCCTCAAGCACACCGAGTTCAAATTCTGAAATAAAACCGAGATGTACCAGATCATAAATCCGGTTGACGCGGAAATGCCGTTTGGCAATCCAGCCAATCTGGTTAATGTCACGGATACCGCCTGGCGCATTTTTAATATCCGGTTCCAGATTGCTTTCAGTATTGTTGTGCTGAGCATAACGCTTGTGCTGCTCATCCATCTTGGCATCAAAAAAGGTTTTGTCGGTCCATGTACGTGACACGATGCGACGTGGCCATTTGCAAAGATTTTCATTGCCAGTTATCAGGCGTGCTTCGATGAGGGTGGTAGCTACACTCAAGTCACTACTGGCCTGATTGACACATTCATTGATGGTACGGACACTGATACCCGGTTTGAAATTCCCAACATCCCATAGCGATGAAATAAATATAGAAATCAGCTGTTCCTGTTCTGGGCTAATGTCATCTTCTGACAAGATCATGATATCGACATCAGAATAAGGCAGCATTTCACGGCGACCATAGCCCCCAACAGCAAACAGGGCCAAATCGGTTTGATCCAGTTCAGCATGCTGCCAGAGAAACTGCAGGGCTTCATCGATCAGATTGGAGCGCGCCAGAATAATATCCCGAATCGACTGGCCATTTTCAAAACTTTCCTGAAGCTGATTTTCGACATCACTGCGCCATTGATTGATAGCTTTAATGTCATGGTTGCTTTTAGCGTAATTCAGCAGTGGATGGGTGTTGATCATGTACAGTCGTCCGTTGGTATTTCAGTTTAGTTCTGGTTGACACTAACTTGGTTTGCTGCCTGTAGTGCCAGTTCACGTGCCTGTTCGATAGTTTCTGCACGTGCAGTGGCGACACCCATGCGGCGACGTTTAAAGCCTTCCGGTTTGCCAAACAGGCGCAAATCAGTGTTGCCGTCTGCTAAAGCAAGATCCAGACCAGAAAAGGAAAGATTGCGTCCATCGACTCCGGCATAAATCACCGCGCTGGCAGCTATACTATGTCGTGCAGTATTCACCGGCAAGCCTAAGATAGCACGTGCATGCAGCTCAAATTCACTTTGGAATTGTGAAGCTAAAGTCACCAGTCCGGTATCGTGCGGACGAGGGGAAACCTCACTAAACCATACCTTGTCACCTTTTACAAAGAGTTCCACACCAAAAATTCCGCAACCACCGAGTGCTGTAGTAACCTTATTGGCAATACGTTTGGATTCTTGCAGCGCTGCCGGAGTCATCGGCTGAGGCTGCCAGCTTTCCACATAGTCGCCCGAGTCCTGACGATGTCCGATTGGATCGCAGTAAGACGTTTCGATTTCGCCAGTTGCCGGATTTTTGGCACGAACAGTCAATAAGGTAATTTCAAAGTCAAAGTCAATCTGTGATTCTACAATGACGGTGCCCTGATTGACCCGACCTCCAGTTTGTGCATATTCCCAAGCCGCATCGACTTCATCAAAGCAGGTGACACGAGACTGGCCTTTACCTGAAGATGACATCACTGGTTTCACAAAATTTGGATAGCCGACATCGTCGCAGGCTGCACGGAAAGACTCTAAACTGTCGGCAAAACGGTAATCTGAAGTGGGCAGACCAAGTTCTTCTGCAGCCAGACGACGAATACCTTCACGGTTCATGGTCAGATTGACGGCTTTGGCAGAAGGAATGACCGTAGCAATGTTCTCGGCTTCAATCTCAAGCAGAACTTCGGTTGCAATCGCTTCAATTTCAGGCACGATTAAATGTGGCTGGATTTGATTGATGAGTTGTTTTAATTCACCGGCATCTGCCATATTCAAGGTATAGGAATAATGCGCAACCTGCATGGCAGGGGCATGATCATAACGGTCAGCAGCATGAATTTCGACTCCAAGACGTTGCAGGGAAATCACCACTTCCTTGCCTAGTTCACCAGAACCCAATAATAGAACTTTGTAGGCAGAAGATTGAAGTGGAGTACCAATAGTCACGCTCATGTGTGTCATCCATGCTTGATTTTATGGACTTTTAGCATAGCAGAACTGAGCCGGCAGTTAAGCCAAGATTCATATAAAATTGTGATATTGCCTAACAATTTTATTTATAAAGTTTTCTAATATTATCCGGGCTTGAAATTGAGGTATTGGTGAGTGACTCAACTGGTTTTGCTAAAGGATAAATCCGGCTTGGTGGATTTAATTTTTCCATGTCCAGAAGATGCGCTGAGCTTAGAGGGAATAGGTGTAGCAGTTCCTGGGTTTGTGCTTGCCGATGACGGTAAAATATCAACATTGGTAATCCGACCAAAATCGATGCTAACAATAAACCCCAGAAGCTAAAGAGGGTTGCATCCCGCACGGCACGTTCAAAACTTGCGCTAACCAGAAAGAAAAAGCCCGTCAGCAAAATCAGGGAAATAGCTATAGTTTTGATTAAATTAGGAATGACCCGATGCATCCAGCTCCATCGACTAAAAATGATGGTGCTGGGATACAAATGTAAAACTTGCTGAGTGTGATTCCACATGGCTATGATTTTATTTTGGCCATTTTTCTGTATGTAAACAACACGGACTTCATCAGCAGGTTGGCAGTGCACGTTAACAAAATGTCCGGTAAAATTTTGAGCATTGATAAAACATTCAAAATACTGTCTCGGTAATTCATATCGATGAAACACGGTTAACATTTCATCGCGCTGATGATGAATAAAGATTTTGCCTTCAATCACCTGTTTGACTTCAAACATGCGCATCCTTCCTTGTTTTTATTGTTATATAAAAAAAGACCTATGCTATGAGTTTGCATAAGCCTTTGTCTTGATTGATCAATTGTTTAAGGCCTAAAAAGGCATGGGGACATAAGTATAAACCAGACCATAGGTCAGCGCTGCGGTTAGGGTCGCCATCACGATCCGTTTAAACTTGAAGTACAAAACCGTGAGCACAATAAAGCCGACCAGCATCGCAAAACTTTTATTCGGTGTTTCTAATAAAGGTGGCAGGGTAGCAACCACCAGCATGGAGCTGATCGCAGCAATACCAATTGAGCCCAAAGCAATTTTTAGCCACAATGCTCCACGTTTTTGCGAACCTTGCTGAAATTTCTGAATCACAAAAAAAGGTCCGAAACGGGAAGCGAAATTGGCAATGCCGACGATAATTCCCACCAGAATAATCTCTAGATTCATGCTTGATCTCCTGCGTGTTCAGGATCTGGCTGTTTTAGAATATAGTGCTTGAACAGGCCGGCAAAAATACCCGAACTAATCCCGATAAAAATCGCGGCAGACAAGTCGATAAAGTAACAGGCAATCGCAGACACCAGAATTGTGACGGCTACTACAAAAGTATGTTTCTTTTCAAAGGCTGCCAACAAGAAACTCAGGAATAGTGCAGGTAACAGGAAGTCTAGTGCAGCCTGCAAGAACTGTGGCAAGTTGCTGACCTGATCGGCAAATAAGCCACCGAGGAAAGATCCGAGAGCCCAGGACATCCAGCTAAACAGGCTTAAACCCAGCATCCATGATTCCGACCACTCTTGACGCCGTTGCGAGAGCTTGATCATGCCAGAGGCAAAGACTTCATCGGTCAGACCCCAAGACCAGATTGCTGTTTTCTTTAAATTGAGCCGGTCTTGAATCAGGTTTTGCAGCGCCGGCCCATAAAGCAGATGGCGAATATCTAAAGCTATCACCGTTAATGCCGTCATCCAGATAGATGTTCCACTGCCTAAGAGAGCGACCACCAAAAACTGGCTGGCACCTGCATACATCGAGCAGGACAGGAACAAGGCTTCCCAGGCGGTAAAGCCAAACTGGGTGGCTGAAACACCAAACGCAAACGACACTGGTAAATAAGTGAAGATAATTGCTTGGCTGTCTTTTGCACCTTGCCAGAAGCCAGCAGGTTGGGTAGTGAGTTGATTCGGTTCAGACACGACACACCTTGAAGAAGAGTGGAACGATGGGTCAAATGGAGATTGTGTATTCTACGTGAATTTAATAGCATAGGCCGAAATGTTTAAATTGGCGAGCCTGATATGTGGATGTTCAAGACACGCACAATGCTGACTGCTGCTTTAATAGGCACGGCAATGTTATTACAAGCGTGTGGGAATGACAGTCAATCGACTGAAAAGCCAGAAATTAAACCGGCACCTAAACTGAGCAATGATGCGACGACTTATGCCAAGGCTGCCTGGCAGCTGATCAATGAAGTGGACCCACTGGTTTATCATAAAGAAGTGGATCAGCTGGAAAGTCAGGTACGTCAACCGGTACGTAAACTGAGTACAGAGTGGCGCATTAATGTCAAAATGACAGATTCGGTAACTGAAGGGAAATATGCCCTGTGCCGTAAAGCCTTGACCAGTCTGGATATCTGGGCGCGCACTATCATCGAAAATGGTAATGGCCTGTCACAAAAGCAGGCAGATTATGAACGGGATAAATTGCAATGCCAGAATGCGATTGCCAATCCTGCACTGGGAAATACTGATCCTAAACAGAAGGGTACAGCGATTGCCAATATGCAATAAATCCCTATTTGTTCAAATTTGCCCAAAAAAGCCAGTCATTCAGCCTGGCTTTTTAGCAAAATAAACTCTAAAAATAGGGCATCCACACTTGTTCTAATAAAAGCCGAATACATCACAGATCAGGAGTGTGCTGCCAATCATGTATTGTATCAGCGTGCGTGTAAACATGGCCGATCTCCTCAAAGATTTAAAGTATGTTCAACGCTTTCAGATAACGATAATTTACTGCTTCTCATTTTGTGCCTGCTGTACCTGCATGGATATTATTGATAGAAGTTTGATGAGGCTTACTTATAATAAATAATAAATTGCCATGGTCTTGCTATTGATATGAAGTTCTAGCACATTTATAGGCATCATAAGGCAATGCAGGCGGGAGATAGCTCATCGTCAGGTTTCTTTGCGTAAAATAAAGCTGGGTTAATTTTCATAAGATTTAAGATACGCTTTAATTAAACCTTTATATATGCGAATAATTATTATTGTTAATGCGTGTTGATATTGTGCGCTGACAGCAAGGTGGTTATATGTATGTCCCCTCTTTTAAAAGCAATAAAAAAGCCCCAAGAAAGGGCTTTTTTAAACAGTAAATACTTAAACGTTAAAACGGAAGTGTAAAACGTCACCATCCTGAACGATGTAAGTTTTACCTTCTAGACGCCATTTACCGGCTTCTTTCGCTCCAGCTTCGCCGTTGTACTGCACGAAATCATCATAAGCGATACATTCTGCACGGATAAAGCCTTTTTCAAAGTCGGTATGAATCACACCAGCTGCCTGTGGTGCAGTTGCGCCAACTTTCACGGTCCAGGCGCGAACTTCTTGCACGCCAGCGGTGAAATAAGTTTGTAGGCCAAGCAGTGAATAACCTGCACGAATGACCACGTTTAAACCCGGCTCTTCCATACCCATCGCTTCCAGGAATTCAGCACGGTCTTCATCTTCAAGCAATGAAATTTCAGCTTCAATCTGGTTGCAAAGTGGAACTACAATCGCATTTTCTTCAGCAGCTAATTTTCTTACTGCATCTAAATGCGGGTTGTTTTCAAAACCGTCTTCAGCAACATTGGCAATATACATGGTTGGTTTAAGCGTCATTAAACCAAAACCACGTACCAGCTTGCGTTCGTCATCATCCAAATTCGCTGCGCGTGCCGGTTTACCTTCATTCAGTAAAGGCAGGATCTTTTCCAGCACTGCTTTAGTGGCAATCGCTTCTTTGTCACCACCCTTGGCAGATTTGGTTAAACGGGTTACAGCTTTCTCAACAGTGTCTAGGTCTGCAAGCGCAAGTTCGGTATTGATCGTTGCGATGTCATCTAGTGGATCAATACGACCATTCACATGAATGACGTTTTCATCTTCAAAACAGCGCACAACATGAGCAATCGCATCAGTTTCGCGAATGTTTGCCAGGAACTGGTTGCCTAAGCCTTCGCCTTTAGATGCGCCTGCGACCAGACCTGCGATATCTACAAATTCCATAGTAGTTGGAATAATACGTTGCGGTTTAACAATTTCTGCCAATTTGTCTAAACGTGGATCAGGAACAGGCACAATCCCGGTGTTTGGTTCGATCGTACAGAAAGGGAAGTTTTCTGCAGCAATAGCAGCTTTGGTTAAGGCATTGAAAAGTGTAGATTTACCAACGTTCGGCAAGCCGACAATACCGCAATTAAAACCCATGAAATAACTCACAAAAGCGTTATATAAAAATTGCCCCCGATTTTACATGAAAGCACGGCTAAAGTCAGGTCATGCGCTTGCGGTTTATTGCAATCAAATACTTCTGGCTGCCTGATATGGGCTGTCAGGCTTAGCAGAATTTGTCATGAGTCCGTTAAATATGGAGATATAATCACCCAGTATTTTACTTTTGAATAAAAATCACATTGTTTTTCTAAAATTGAGTGACTAAAGTATCTGAATAAAACAGTGGCTTACATATGCCCTAATCCAATAATCATAAACATGGAGTATACATGCGAACTTTATACCAGTTTCCGTTATCTCACTTTTGCGAAAAAGCACGTTGGATGCTGGACCATAAAGAGCTGAATTATGTTGCTCACAATCTGATTCCCGGAGTACATCGCGCTTTTGCCCGCTTGAAAACCGGTCAGAATCGTCTGCCTATTTTGCGCGATCAGGACCGCTGGGTCGCAGATTCCACCCAGATTGCTTTATATCTGGATGATACTTATCCAGAGCACCGCTTATTGTATGCAGAAGGACATTTTCGAAATAAAGCTTTAGAAATTAATGAAATTACGCTGGAATTAGGCCGTCATGTCCGCCGCTGGATGCTCTCTCAAGCGCTGACTTCTGATCATGAGTCTCTGGATATCTTAATTGGGGAGCAGGGCTATCTGCGCCAGTTTGAAAAATTTTCCAAACCTTTATTGAAAGCAATGGTCGCCAAGGGTTATGCCTTGAATGAAAAAACCGTAGCAGAATCCAAACAGCATATTGAGGTGGCTGTACAGCAACTGAACCAGATGCTGGTCAGTCAAGGTGGGCACTATTTTGTCGGAAATCGTTTAGGTCTGGCAGATATTGCGGTTTGTTCCATGTTGGCACCGCTTTTGGCGATTCCAGGTACACCGTGGGAAAAGGAGAATTTTGAAAGCTTGTCTGAAGAATATCGTGACTATCAGCAGTACTTGAATCAGCTGCCACTAGGTGAATATATTTGCCGTACTTACCGAGCTGAACGTAATGCACGGGTAGACTGGCGTGGTGTATAGGTTTAATGCTACTTTCAAAATTTAAAAATGCGCATGAAATGTGCTTTTTAAGGCGATGATTAATTGAAAGGATTATTCTGAGAAAATTTCTCAGGAAGCAAACAGAATTAAAGCCAGATAAGATTTACCCAGTCAAAGTCATTTAAAATAGTGAAAATCCCTTCGATCATGCTCGCATATCCAGATTGCCACAGATAGCAAAACCACGCATGATTTTTCACCTGCCCATCCGCCAACTCAATCGATAATAGCCACATTGACAATAACCACCGAAATTATAATTATCGATTGTATTGATAATCTTAAATCGCTGAAAAATTTAGATGATTATCTATTTTAAGCCTCTTTGTGTGAATCTATTTTCATATGCTTGAAAGATGCCAGTTGAGTCAGGCGAATGATAGTAGGATCTGCGAAGCTATTATAATAGCGTCTACAATTTGAAAAATATTTTCAGAATATTAAATTTTTGTGAAAAATAAATAATTGTTGTATAACAGAGAAAGTGCAAAAATTTCTGCATTTACTGTTTATTGATATATAGAGTACAAAAATGGAACTGGATCGTTTCGATAAACATATTCTGGAAATATTGACGCATGAAGATGTCAATTTGAATGAGCTGTCCGAGCGGGTAAATTTATCTGTCAGTTCGGTGCATCGCAGGATCAAACACTTAATAGATCATAATATTATTAGTGGCTTAAAGCGTGAAATCAATTACCAGAAATTGGGTTTCAGCCTGCATGTACTGTTACAGGTATCTTTAAGCAAACATGATAGCGACACTTTTGCCAAATTTCTGGAAGAGCTGGAAAGTATTCCTGAAGTGATTAATGCCTTTTTGGTCACTGGTCAGTCGGCAGATTTTATTGTCGAAGTGGTGGCACGTGATATGGAAAATTATAGTGAAATCCTGCTCAAACGGATTGGGAAAATTGAACATGTGGTTGCGCTGCATTCGAGCTTTGTCATTAAAGAATATAATGTTTTTAACTGTAGCGGATTACTCAATAAGGTTTAATCCCAGATGAGCATGGCAGATAGCAATAAAAAACGCACCCAGGGGTGCGTTTTTTGAATCAGTGATAGTTAAGCATCCAGTTCTGCTAAAACGGCATCTGAGAATTCAACGTTGGTATATACGTTCTGGACATCATCCAAGTCTTCAAGCATATCAATCATTTTCATGATTTTTTTCGCTTGATCGATGTCTGTGATTTCTGCTTTGGTTGAAGGGCTCATCACCACTTCAGCGTTATCGGATTTTAAACCTGCAGCAGTTAGAGCATCTTGAACATCACCGAAAGCTTCAGGTGTGGTAATGACCAGAATTTCATCTTCAGTGACTTCAATATCTTCAGCACCTGCTTCTAATGCCACTTCCATGATTTGATCTTCCAAAGACACATCTTCAAAAGTGATCTCGCCACGTTTAGTGAACAGGAAGGCAACCGAGCCGTTGGTGCCTAGGTTACCGTCAGTTTTAGAGAAGCAATGACGTACGTCAGGTACGGTACGGTTCAAGTTGTCAGTCATGGTTTCAACAATAACCGCAACACCACCTACACCATAACCTTCGTAGGTCACTTCTTTCAGGTCGTCGTTATCTTCGCCACCAGCACCACGTTGAATGGCACGGTTGATCACGTCACGTGTCATATTCACTGATAATGCTTTTTCAACCACAGCACGTAGACGAGGGTTGCTTGCAGTATCTGGACCACCAAGCTTTGCAGCAGTGGTTAATTCACGAATGTATTTGGTAAAAACTTTACCACGACTCGCATCTTGTTTTGCTTTGCGATGCTTAATATTGGCCCACTTGGAATGACCCGCCATGCGAACTATGCTCCTTGTAGATTGGCTGTATGCCTATCAGAATGCCGAAATTCTACCATAAGCGTTTTTTTAAAAAAAAGTGCCTGGATTTGAGATTTCAGGATAAAAACAAAAAAAGTGCAATATCGAGAAAAATATTCTAAAGAGGATAAGGGGATTTATAATTCTATTTATGCATTTATATAGACAGATGACCAAGGCATAACAGCAAAATTGCTGTTTATGCCCGTACTTTTCTTTTAAAAAGCTTATTCAGGAATAACGATATCCAGACCAACTTTGTCTTTATAAAGTTGCTTGATCAAAGCCAGGTCATGCGCAAGGTCTGTTGGATAGATCTTGCCCAGAATGCCACCTTGCTTAGTTTTGGAGTTGGCATATAACAGCACGATCGGTACATTGGCAGCCTTGGCAATATGCCAGAAACCGGTGCGAATCGGTTTGCGCGCTTCACCCTGTTTGGCCCGTGTTGCTTCTGGTGCAATCACCAGATTAAACTTTTCATTGTTCTGAAAATGTTCCACCATCTGGGTCACGATATCTTTATTGGCCTTGCGGTCAACTGGAATACCCCCTACAGCTTTTAATAGCGGTTTGAATGGACCTTTAAATAATTCTTTTTTAATTAGGGTGTGAATTTTGAGGTCATAAATCTGGAACAGTGCAATTGACAACACAGCATCCATCATTGAAGTATGTTCAAATCCAATAATGACCTGTTTGTCTTCAAGCACATCTGGTTCGACATGATATTGCCAACCTGCAAGTTTAAATGCAGATTCGCCAAGGAATTTATTTAGCATAAGTACAGAGAAGTAAAAACCGTATGAAGAGAACTGCATAATTTCATCTTGTTCGATGATACAGTCAATAGGCTTTCCAATAAAATCGGTGAATAATGTAAAAATCTATGATTTATTCATTTTTTTTAAATTAAAAATTAAGAGTTAAAATATATAAGAAAAATCACACTAATATTTTATGAGTATTACTGAATATAAAAAAAGTCTTAAAATGGTGAAAAAATGACTATTCAGAACACATTTTAATTATTAGACTTTTGTCGAAGAAGAGACCCTATACAGGTCTTTTCTATTTTCGTATTCTTTCTACGCTGAGATTGAAAAGTATGACTTACATTGCAGCCTTTATAGTGTCTATGCTGATTTTGGCACTCATAATTGTATGGTCTTTAATCGAAATCAAACAGGATTTGCGTAAAGACGAAGAAATGAAGTCTGAATTCTAGTGCTTTCCTCTATTTCGGCTAAATGCTTTTTTCTCTAAATCTCTGTTCATCTAATAAAGAATTTTGATACCTTATAGATATACTAAGACGTTAAATCTATCAATTTAAGGATGAGATTGATAAGATGAGGTTGAAATTCAGAGGTTCATTTGTTTTGAATTGCCTGTTATTTTCTCAAGCCTGAGAAGGCTCTTATACTGAAGTCTTAAATAGCCGATATTCTGGTTTAGACAACTCACTCATAATTGCTGCCTAAATGTTCAAGTGGTCATAAAATTACTTGTCTTTCCAAAAAATCTTAGCTAGTATTCATGACGCCTGAACTTATTGATAAATAAAGTTTTCAGCATTTAGGGCCTATAGCTCAGTTGGTTAGAGCAGCGGACTCATAATCCGTTGGTCGACAGTTCAAGTCTGTCTGGGCCCACCAAATATATCAAGCACTTAAGAGCGATTCTCTTAAGTGCTTTTTTAATTCTAAAAATCCATGTAAGCAATAAAAATAAATGGTAATCGCATGTTTGGTATTGAAAGGTCAACATCTGAAAAGAAACCAAAATGGAAATCACTAGAGTTTTATAAGGACAATCGTAAGCGTCCGCTGAGCCCCACTTTTTCTAACTCATTAATACCGCGATAGTGTCCACTAAAATTTAAGTGGACACCTATTTATGGATTTAAAGACAGTTATAGACACTGCACCAACGCTAAAAAAGCCCCGTCGAACCTTCACGGCTGAATTTAAACATCAACTTATTCAGCAATGCCAGCAGCCAGATACATCGGTGGCTAAGGTCGCAATGCAACATCAGATCAATGCCAATCTGTTGCATAAATGGATTCGTCAGTCCAGATCAATGGTTCCATCATTAACAATCTCATCCATTCCACAGACCGACTTCCTTCCCGTCATTCTTCACCCGACGCCAGTCAAACAAGAAGCACCTCCGCCACCTGTGCCAGAGAAGAAAGCTACCGCTCATATCAGGATTCCATTACATGATGAACAAGGTTCCGTAAGGGATCAGATGATCGAAATCGAATGGCCGGTGGAGTCTGCAACTGAATTACTGCTTTTACTTCAGGGCTTGATCAAATGATCCGTATCGATGAAATCTGGTTGTCTACCCAGCCCATGGACATGCGTGCGGGTATGGATACGGCCATGGCGCAGATTATAAAAGCCTTTGGCTCAATCAAACCGCATTGCGCCTACCTGTTCTGTAATAAACGTGGCCATCGTATGAAAGTGCTGGTACATGATGGACTGGGCATCTGGCTGTGTGCCAGGCGGCTGGAACAGGGAAAATTCCACTGGGCCAAAGTTCACCAGGGTGAAAACGTAGCTCTCAGTCCAGAACAGTTACAGGCACTCATTCAGGGTTTGCCCTGGCAGCGCATTGGACGACAGCAAGTGGTAACAATGCTCTAAACTAGGCTGCTACATTGTGCTATTCTCCAAACGTTCTATTTCCTCTGCGTCATGACCTCAGGCATACTGCGGTCATGAAAATGCTGCCTGATTTAAGCCAACTGACCCATGAACAACTGCTGGAATTTACCCGGCAGTTGGCGATGCAGCATCAGTCTCTGGCACAATCAAATCAAGAATTAGAAAAATCAAACCAGCAATTGGATGCCAAAGTTCAGCATCTTTCTATTCTCAATCAAAAATACGAGCATGAACTGGCGCTGTTTAAAAAGCATAAATTCGGCAGTAAAAACGAACATCTCAACGCAAAACAAATCCATCTATGGGACGAAGCGGTCGAAGAGGATATCGCAGCCGTTGATCTAGAATTAGAACGATTAAATGCAGATAAAACTGATGCAGCGACACAGAAAGCCACAGTCAACAAACCTAAACGTCGACTGCTGCCAGATCATCTACACACCATCCGTATTGAGCATGAACCTGCATCAACCCAATGCAGTTGTGGCTGCCAGTTACGTCGTATCGGCGAAGATATCAGTGAAAAACTGCATTTCAGACCGGCACAGTTCTACAAGGAACAGCATGTCCGTGGCAAATGGGTCTGTGATCAGTGCGACACTCTGACTCAGCAAGCGATGCCTGCCTATGTGATTGATAAAGGCATTGCTTCACCTGAATTGCTCAGCCATGTGCTGGTATCGAAGTATGCCGATCATTTGCCGCTGTACCGTCAGCGCCTGATCTATCAGCGGGCGGGCATTGATCTGTCCAGATCTACTTTATCTGACTGGATTGGTCGCTGCGGTGTGGAACTGGAACCTCTGGCCAATGCCTTAAAACAGGTGGTGCTGCAACAGCGGGTGATCCATGCCGATGAAACGCCGGTCACCATCATGCGGATGGGTGATGATGAGAAAAAACCGAAGAAAGGTTATGTCTGGGCCTATGCCACTACACAGTACAATCCAGTTCAGGCAGTGATCTATGACTTTCAGGATAGTCGTTCAGGTCAGCATGCTGAAGCGTTCCTGAATGGCTGGCAGGGTCATCTGGTCTGTGATGATTACAGTGGTTATAAAGCACGCTTTAAATCAGGCCAGGTCATTGAGGTGGGCTGCATGGCACATGCACGTCGTAAATTCCATGAACTGCATGTGACCGGGAAAAGTCAGATCGCTGAACAGGCATTAGTGCTGATTCAGAAACTGTATGCCATAGAAGCAGAACTCAGGAAAAAGACCGATGGTACAGCAGAACATCGCCGCGAATACCGGCAACAGCATAGCCAACCGGTGATGCAACAACTGTATGAATGGCTCAACCAACATTATCTGGCGGTGCCATCGAGTTCTCCAACTGCCAAGGCGATCAATTACAGCCTAAAACGTTGGCAGGCACTCTGCCGCTATCTGGATGATGGCAATTTGCCTATAGATATGAGCAGCATTGCTGCGCAAGGGATTGAAAATCAGATGCGCCCCTGGGCGTTGGGACGTAAGAACTGGCTATTTGCTGGCTCGCTGCGCAGCGGCCAACGAGCTGCCAATATTATGACTTTAATCCAGTCAGCAAAGCTGAATGGACTGGATCCGTATGCCTATTTAAGTGATGTGCTGAAAAGGCTGCCGACGCATAAAGTCACCCAAATAGAAGAATTACTGCCACACCGCTGGAAATCCGACCAAAATTAAAAAATAGGCATGGGATTCAGCGGACGCTTAC